>DATFQC010000078.1:0-2926 GCA_035264425.1 Anaerolineales bacterium | reverse complement strand
CGCAAGTTTGGCTATGACGTCTGGGGCGATCCCGTCAATGTTGCCAGCCGGATGGAGTAACATGGTATGAGTGACAACATCCAGATCACTCGAGCAACCTACGAGCTGATTAAAGATGAATTTGTATGCGAGTCGCGCGGCAGCGTGGAGGTAAAGGGTAAGGGACAAATGGAAGTATGGCTGGTTCTCAGGGCAAAAGATCAATTCCCCTCGTCTATAGTTCAGTAACGATTCAGAATTTAGTATCCGTCTCAAATCGCGGGTTTTTAGCGTTAAACACAGTAGCCCGACTGCATTCCGTTTACTTGTCTGGTCGGGTGTCTGTCTATAGTATGGCTTGAAAGGAAAATGAAGACCATGGAAGATTCAAACCATATTCGAGTTGCAATCGCCGGACTTGGTAACTGTGCAGCCAGCCTGATCGAAGGCGTCCAATATTATCGTCAGAATCCTCAATCGAATGAAGGACTGCTCTTCCCTAACCTGGGATGCTATTCCGTCCGTGACATTGATATTGTGACCGCCTTTGATATTTCCAGCCTTAAGGTGGGCAAGCTGGTGAAAGAGGCAATCTATCAGGCTCCCAATAATTTTGTCCGCCTTCCTGAGGTACATGTGGATGGCGAAGCTCATGTATTTCGGGGGCCCACCCTGGATGGGAATCCGGAGCATCTGGCGCGCTTCGTACCAGAATCTACCGAAAAGCCAGTCGACGTAGTTTCCGTATTGAAAGATCATGGCGTGGAGGTGTTGGTCAACTTGCTGCCCACCGGGAGTTTCGAGGCCACAGAGTTTTATGCGCAATGTGCCTTGGAAGCTGGTTGCGCCTTTATCAATTGTATTCCCACTGTTCTGGCACAGCGTCCCGAAATGCAGGCACAGTTTCGTCAGCAGCAGCTCCCCTTGTTAGGCGATGATATCAAAAGTCAAATTGGTACGACGATCCTGCATCGCGCCCTATTGCATCTGCTTGAGTCGCGTGGTGCAACATTGTATAAAACTTCGCAAGTGAATATCGGCGGAAATACAGATTTTGCAAACTTTGTCCAGCGCGCCGAATCAAAACTGGTGTCCAAGCGTAAGTCGCTGGCTCGCTATCTGCACGAAGATACAGCTTTTCATGTGGGGCACCATTACGACCCTACCAAGGGACCGTTGAAAAATGCAATCATTGAGATAGAGGCGGGTGTGTTTGGAGACTCACCGGTCAAGCTTTCCATCAAATTGGAGAGCGATGATAAGCCGAACAGTGCCGGATCGGTTGTCGACCTCATCCGCATTGCAAAAGGTGCATTAGATAATCACATGGGAGGCTTAATTCCAGATGCGTGCGCCTTCTACTTCAAATCGGCACCCACACCTATGGACGACCTTGAGGCGTTGGAGATGATCCGTCACAACTGGGTGGATCTCTATGCTGCAATTCCTGAAAAAATATGATAAGCCCCTCTCCATCGGCGTATTTGCTATCTCAATCTTATTGAGCGTCGCCGTTTTCTTTATTCCACTCGATCCAAATGAAATGAAGGTGTACGGGTATGGGGGTATTTTTGTTATTACCTTGCTTGGGGCTGCAACTCTATTTATACCCGGTCCTACCATGGTCGCAACTTTTGTGATCGGTGCAGTGCTGAATCCTGCCATCGTAGCTGTGGTAGCAGGCTTGGGATCCGCGATTGGCGAAAGCACGGGCTATGCAGCTGGCTTCGCCTCGCGAGCGTTCCTCACACCCCAGGAAAGAAACAATTCTTGGTATCAACGAATTCTTCACTGGATGGGAAGGAATCCATTTCTTACAATATTCCTGCTCGATGCCATCCCAAACTTGGTGGGCGATATCGCCGGCTTGATTGCTGGTCGTAACAAATACGCGTACTGGAAATTCCTGCTTGCAAGCTTTCTGGGTAAGACAGTCCGGTTTTCCTTGAGTACCTACTTGGGTGCGGCTCTCAGTCGTTATTTTCCCGGAAAATAACAGAAGGACGAAATCCTATGATCTCACAATGGGTTCGGACTTGGTACAGCAAGGTTGTCGATCCGTTTCTGGCAGTACTGGCTAGGTTGGATGTTACTGCAAACATGCTCACCTTGGCGAGTATGCTCATCATCATGATGGCTGGCGTCTTATTGGCAGTTGGCAAGCCGATTTTAGGGGCGTGTGTCCTCATGTTCGGAGCATTTCTCGACGGCATCGATGGTGAATTGGCGCGAGTCAGTGGCGTTAAGTCCTCGTTTGGAGGCTTTCTCGATTCGATATGCGATCATATCGGCGATTTCACAATCTATTTGGGATTATTGATTCCTTATCTTCAGAAGAATGCATTTGTGGAGATTATTCTGATTTTTGTTGCGATGTTTGCCTCCGTCTTTGGGAGTCACGTTCGATCTCGCGCCGGCGTGGTTGCCATTGATACGAAGACAATAGGCATCTTTACTCGCTTCGAGCGGATCTTTCTTCTCTTTATCTGTATCCTGATTGGGAAAGTGATCATTGCACTTTGGGGCCTGGCAATTTTCAATAGCTTCTCCGCTTTACAGCGCGTGATTTACACCATGCAAGCTTACCGCAAGCAGAACATCACGGTGCAAAGTGCAGAAACGTTATAATCTAACAGTGCCGCTAAATCTACCACGATAAATTTTAGGAGGAGTTCATGAGCATTTCACGAATTGGAGAAACTCAAGCGAAACCTGAATTAATCGAAGAGCTACACGACTTTCTGATTTCGATCATGCCGCTCATCCAGTCATCGCCAGGATGTGAGGCGGTTCAGTTATATCAAAGTCAGGATGAGCCGACGAAGTTCCTAAAGATCGAAGTATGGGACAGTGTCGAATCCCATCGAGCTTCCGTGAAGAACATTCCCTCCGATCTTCTTGCCAAAATTCAACCAATGCTGGCCTCCCCACCGAGTGGCAATTATTT
>DATFQC010000077.1:0-3732 GCA_035264425.1 Anaerolineales bacterium | reverse complement strand
CATATGGATACTGTCTTCCCGCTTGGCACAATCCATAAGACACCTTTTCGCGAAGCCGATGGAAAGATCTTTGGTCCCGGTACCCTGGACATGAAAGCAGGCATTGTCATCGCTTTTACTGCCCTTGAAGAAGCACAAAGGTCCGGCTTGCATCGCCCGGTTACTTTGTTGTGTACCTCCGATGAAGAGATCGGAAGTCTGACTTCCCGCGAGCATATCGAACGACTGGCAAAAGAGGCAGCGTTGGTACTTGTACTTGAACCTGCATTGGTAGATGGTTCCCTTAAAACCTGGCGCAAAGGCGTCGGTGAGTTCCGGGTCAAGACTAAAGGACGTGCCGCCCACGCCGGTGGTGATCACGAAAAGGGACGCAATGCAATCGAAGAGATGGCCCATCAGATCATTGCTATCCAAAAACTCACGGATTATTCAAAACAAACGACGCTTAACGTGGGTGTGATAAAAGGCGGCACTGCCTCAAATGTTGTTCCCGAAGAAGCGGATATTCAAGTGGATGTGCGGGTGATGCAGCCCAGCGAATGGGAACGCCTCGAAATCGAAATGAAAAAATTCAAGCCCGTTCTCGAAGGTACCTCACTCGAAATCCGGTGACCTAAACCGGCCGCCCATGCCATTCGATGAAACCATGAAAGCCACATTTGAGAAAGCCAAATCGATTGCTACAACGATCGGCATGGAACTGACAGCAGGGGGTACAGGCGGAGCTTCCGATGCAAACTTCGTTGCGCCTCTTGGCATTCCAGTGCTGGATGGTATGGGCGTGGTGGGTGAAGGGGCTCACTCAGAACGTGAGTATATTTTTGCCAATAGTATGGAACAAAAAGCCAGGTTGATTGCGTCTTTACTGCGCAATTGGTAAGACATTCCACTTGATTGGTGAAGATTTAATGCGAAGTCTGTTTATCTGTTCTCTGCTTCTTTTCTCCCTTTTGATTTCCTCCTGCTCGCCAAACACAACTCCTGCGACTCCGCAGGTTGTTTCCGTTTATTCGACCTCCGCCGCGGAACCCTGGCTGCCTGCGTTATATAACTGTGCCGGGACCTCGGTCATCATTTCGCGCGTGGACGATTCTTCCTCAGCCGATATTGTGTTACGTGTGGGTGAACCACAGGTTCTGACTTCCTCCGCTTATCAAATTGATTCCGAAGATATCCTGATTGTTACGCACCGTCAAAGCCCGGTGCAGAATTTGACTCTTGAAGGAGTACGGGCTTTGTTTGCGGGGCAGGGAGATCCGTCTGTACAGGTCTGGGTCTACTCATCAGAGGCGGATGTGCAGGAGGTGTTTGACCAGTTTGTGATGGGGGGATTGAACGTCACCTCCTCCGCACGTGTGGCAGCGAGTCCCCAGCAGATGTCTGATACGTTGGTGAACGAGTCTAATACAGTAGGAATCCTACCGCGACATTGGAAGGCCGGCGATGACCGGGAAGTATTCAAAGTAGCCACCGTGCCAGTATTGGCGCTGACAAACTCAGAACCGGAGGGCAAAGCCAAGCAGCTGATCGCCTGTTTGCAAAAATAGCATCTAACTATTTTCGGCCCAGCTTTTTGAGGCCGAGTCTTTTATTTCTCTTGACAATCAGACAGCAGTGGTGTATCATTTTTGTAAACAAGTTTGCATTACAAACAAGTTTGCAAAAAGGAGACGCGATGCAAAATGATTTATCTGATGTGAAACAGCGCCTGAAGCGCTATTGGTTCAAAGACGGACTTGGGGAATTGGTGGGAGGCGGGATGATCCTGTTGATCGGCTTCTATTTTGCCGGTCAGGAGTGGCTGCCAGAGGGTTCCATGGGACGAGCTTTATTACAAAGCAGCCTCATTCTTCTGGTCAGCGGTGGGGCGCTCGCAACGCGCTGGTTAATCAATGCCTTAAAGACACGTCTCACCTATCCACGAACCGGCTATGTAGAATATGAGCCAGGACCTAAAAATACATCCTCTCGCCGTATATTCACAGCCGGTATTGCAATCAGCGTATCAGCCTTATTAGTCATCCTTGGACGTTCCTTTGGTTCCTTCAATTGGCTGCCAGGGTTTACCGGTTTGTTGTTTGGCGTGGTATTCATTATTCTGCGTGCCAGATCAAATGGGATCGGTCGCTTTTATGTGTTGGGAACCTTTTGTGTCATTCTGGGCATGGCCTTATCCTTCAGCGGTTTGTCCATGGGATATAGTTTGGGGCTATTCTATGGATTAACGGGCATCGCCTCCATGGTGTCCGGCGGCATTGCATTACTGGGTTATCTGCGTGATAATCCTCTGCCTGAGGGTGCTAAACATGAATGACCTGCGCGGCGTCACAGAGCTGGATCGTTTGATCCATGAGCCGGCGCGGTTGTTGATCGTCACTATCTTGGCCTCAGTGGTGAGTGCAGATTTTCTCTTCCTACAGCGGGAGACCGGGCTGACAAAAGGAAATCTTTCTGCTCATTTGTCAAAGCTGGAAGAAGCGGGCTATGTAAAGATTGAAAAAACGTTCAAAGGAAAGCTACCGCTCACAATATGTAAATTGACTACAGCAGGGAAGAAAGCATTAACTGAATACCGTCAGCAGTTACAGGATTTCATGGATAAGACAGCCTGAGCAACATTGAAAAACAAGCCGGCCTTATAAAAAAGCGACGAGGTAACTCGCCGCTTTAACATTTCTAACAATTCAGTGCACGTAGTACCCGGCAGGGAAGGGCAAATTACTTGAAGTTCGAAATTGAGATTGTATAATAGGGGTTATAAAAGTCGGTAAACGCTAAAGGAGTAAGAGATGAGAACTCCCTTGTGGACGCCTTCGGAGGAACGCAAGCGTCAGGCTAACATTACGCGTTTTATGGAAAGGGTCAATGCGCAGCACAAATTAAATTTGAGATCATACCCGGAACTTTATGAATGGTCGGTTAAGGATATTCCAGATTTTTGGGCGGCGGTGTGGGACTTTACTGAAATCAAAGCCTCGCAACCTTACGAACAGGTTGTTGACGACTTGAAAAAATTTCCGGGCGCGAAGTGGTTCCCGGGAGCACGCTTGAATTTTGCTGAAAACCTTCTTCGTTATCAGGATAACCAGCTTGCATTCATCTTTAAAGGCGAGACCCAAACGTCGAAACAAATGACGTATGCAGAGCTTTATGATTCTGTGGCGCGATTAGCTGATTCATTGCAAAAAATGGGTGTGGGGGTAGGCGATCGAGTCGTTGGCTATATGCCGAACCTGATCGAGACCGCGATCGGAATGCTGGCAGCGACCAGCCTCGGCGCGACCTGGTCCTCCTGTGCAACCGACATTGGTCCAGCCGCTGCGATTGAGCGGCTGGGGCAGATCGAGCCGAAAGTGATGATTACCGCCGATGGATATTTTTACAAAGGTAAGGCATTCGATACTCTCGCTCATGCCGCTGAAGTTGCCGCTGGGATCCCATCACTGAAAAAAGCCATCGTTGTTTCCTACACGCGCGAAAGACCCGATATTTCTCAACTTCCTAATGCAGTTCACTACTCTGACTTTCTTTCAAAAACAGATAATCTAGAGATTCAATTCGCGCAATTACCTTTTGATCATCCGCTTTACATTATGTTCTCCTCAGGAACAACAGGCAAGCCCAAATGTATGGTGCAGGGCATGGGAGTGTTGATCAACCACCTCAAGGAATTGCTTTTGCACACCGACCTCAAACGCAATGACAGGATCATGTATATCACTTCCTGCAGCT
>DATFQC010000076.1:0-4477 GCA_035264425.1 Anaerolineales bacterium | reverse complement strand
TGGCGATCCAGCATCCTAATCCCTCCTTGACTGTTGGCGGCGCTCAGGACCGCCAGCCTACGCTGCTGATCCAATAGAAAAACTCCAACGTGATAAAAACCAAATTTCTGGCTGACCAAGCTAGTTATGGCTGGAAGAAGTGTGTCGATTTTCTGCACTGACGCAATCGTTCGCGCGACGCTCGATACTGCTTCCAGTTGCGTGGCGCGTTTTTTCAACTCAGAGGTTCTTTCCTCCACCCGCTTTTCGAGATCTACTCGCAGTTCATTCAGTTCCTGATTAGAAAGAGATAATTCCCGTGCCGTTGATCGGGATTTGTTCAGCGCAGTTTGAAGATTTGTAATGGTTAGATATATGATGATGCCAACCAGGGCAAAGACGCCAGTCATATCGCGTGCAAAGTTTAACGGTTCGTCTAAAGTAGGGGAGAAGAGTTGGTATGTTTCTGCGTAAGCCAGCGCCCAACCAGAAAAAATACTTAAGATTGTGAAGCTGATCGCTCCCGGCCAGCCGAGCAGAAGACCCGCCATCAAAATTGGAATCGAATATCCGAAAAAAGCAACGTCTCGAATGCCATCAGCGATCCAGGTAAGATACGACAATCCCATCCAAATCGTTGTAACAAAAAGAAGTCCGGCGGTTTTGATGTATCCCTGTCGCGATAAGAAGAGCATCAATGCAATGGCAGCGACGATGAGAGTCAATGCCAAATTAACTTCAACCATATTTACATCGCGGCCCTCAATCATACGAATCAGGAGGAGCGCCACCACGATGAACATCGTGCTCCAACCAAGCGTATTCAGAATGGCGGCCGAACGTGTTTTGTCATCATCTTCCAAGAACACAGGAGCAGTAAAGAATTTTCGAAAAGCGTTTTGCATATTATTGCTCTCTCCGTTCAGGTCGTTTGCCACCGGCCGGTTCTTCGAGAATTTGGATTGCAACTTCCGTGTCGCTTAATATATTGCCAATCTCTCTGACCGTTGTTTGCAGGATTTGCTCATATTCTGTTGAGGCACTGATTGCTGTCGTAACACGAGAAATAGACAGTTCACGATCGGCACGCATACGAGCTTCTTCATATAAACGGGCGCTTTCCATTGCTGAAGCGAGGCGTTCTATTGCTGACTCTATGATCGAGATCGTATTGCTGTCATAACCTTCCTTGAGCTTGACACTGATAACGCCAATGGTTTGCTCGCGTAATTTGATCGGTATGGCAACAGTCTTTTCCTTGTTTGCTTCCATGTGACTACCATTGGAACTAATTATTGTGCCGGTCTTGAAAGCCTCCTCCGCAATGTCTGGGTACTTGGTGATCGGCTCTAGTCGGATATTATCAAATCGATAGCCCATTTTGCCTGCTGCAGTACCACCTGACAGTTTGTTCCAGTTGTCACGCGTGAATTGACCGTATGCATTCTCGAGGTCTTTTAGGTTCTTTTCTACTTCCTCTAACAGCCGGCTGCGTTCAACGGCAGTCGCGATCTGGTCTGCCAGGACTTGCATGATTGCCATGTCTTCCTCATTGAACGCCTGCGGCTGATCCCTATGTACATCCAGTACGCCGATAACAATATTTTCAACTTTCAATGGCAAAGCCATTTCTGAGCGAGTATCAGGGAGGAGCGGAGTAAGGAAAAGTCCAGCTTCTACCGTGGCCACAGGTTCTCCTTTTGCAGCAACTTGTGCAACAATATCCTGTTCACCTATCAGGAGCTTATAATTTTCTGTGATCATTTGTTGTCCAGCCTTGGTTGGGGAAGTCGTCAGAATAACATATTCCCTTTTTTGATCCAGCAAAAAAATGCCTGTGTGGTAAAGATCGAAACGCTCATGGATAAGGCTTGCCGAGCGTTGGAGTAAGCTTTCCGAATCTTTGACCGATGCAGCTTCCCGCGCAATTTGGGCTGTCAGGCGTAATCGGTTTGTTTCCCGTTCAAGTTCGCGTGTTCGTGAACGAACACGTTCTTCAAGGACTTTGGTGTTGTCCCTTAGCTGGTCGGATACAAGATTTAATTCCTCTACAAGTCGCGAATTCTCTCGTACCGTAATAACCTGCCTGGTTATTGTTAAAAGTAAAGCCACTACGGTTCCGAAATAGAGGCCATCGCTCTGTAATTCTGAACTGGTTCCACTGCGAGCAGCATAAAGCGACATGACTATACTGGCCGCTACTACTAAGAACGGTGGTATAGATGTCAGCCAGGTTGTCTGCGAATCCTTATGTCGCTGAGAGTCATTAAGGTATGGAGTAGCCTGCCGCAACCCTGCCACTCCAATGATGAAATAAGAGAGGCTCCTGAGTATGTCTACTGCTGAGCCTGAAGAATACAAATCCTGCAATACCAGCCATGCATGGGCAACGCCAGCCATGACGAAGATCAGTAGCCCAAATCCGAGAATACGTAGGGAATTTCGAGTGTTGCTCTCACTCTTGCGAAAAAGCAGACTTGCAATGCTGGCCAAAAGCACTATATTCATGACTGGATACGCAGCCGTGACAAGACGTGCAGCCCATCCTACCCCTGCAGAAGCGGCTGAAGGAGCAATGAGAAAAAACCAAAGAATAGCAGTTGTACCTGTGATAATAATTGAAAGGTCAAGTTTCCATGTTTTCTTTTGGGCCGGATCAGAAAGCTGGGTAGGAATTGCTATCACACCAATACATGCTAAGGGGTAAAACATTAAGTAAAAGAAATCGGGAATATCAGGGAAGCCAACGCCTCTGGTAAGTTCCAGGGTCAGGTAGATAAGGTCCGCGGTTACAAGAAAAATTAAGCTGAGCGCGATAAGTTGCCAGGCACGGCGAGTGCGTTGATTAATAAGTTGTTGATTTGCAGCAAATAAAGCACTGATGACAGAAAAGAGACCTAGGGGAAGATAACCCAGATTTGCTAAGAGTAGCTCCTGAGCTGGATTTGTCCACTTAAAGAAAATCCAACTTGAGAAGATCAGCATATAGACAGCGGCACCAAACACCCAAATGCCTTTCGATCCCCTCAACCAGACTGGGAGGGTAACTAAAATGGCTGACCTTGGCTTATACGATGACAACTTATTAATCTCCTCTCCATCAACCAGTTGTGCGTTTCAAACGCTGCATTGCGGCTGTTTCTTTCGGTGACTCACCGAGAATTACTGAAACCTCAGAAACATCCGGCAGCTGCCCCAGTTCGCGAGCGGCTGTTTGCAGAAGGGTGTCAAGGTCCAATGATTGACTAAAGCGGCTCGCGAGTTGACCAACAGTCTGTTCCTGTTTGGCACGTTGCGTCGCTTCCTCAAGGAGACGAATGTTATCAACAGCCAGACCGACCTGGCTAGCAACCTCATCGAGCAATCCCTCATCGAGTTTGTTCCATTTTGCATCGCCTTTTCTTGCAATTGAAATATTTCCAATTTTTTGTCCGCGCAGCATAATCGATGCAGTAATAGCATTTTCATTGTTCTGAGATATTTTTTCGGCACGTAATCCCAGGGGAGTGTATGTGAAGACCCGGTCGCTGTTACGAAGTTTTTGTGTCCATACTTCGCGGGTACGGACACTAGTCAATGCCTCAAGTTGCATGATGGCCGCCTGAGTCTCATCTAACAAACGTGCGTTCTCGATGGCAATTGCAATCTGATCTGAAAGCGTTTGTAGAACATCAATATCGTCCGCCCCGAAAGCCTGCGGCTTGTCAGATTGAATATCCAATACACCCAGCACCCTGTTCCGAATCAATAAAGGCAAAGCAACCTCTGAGCGAGTCATCGGTAAGTCCGGGTTGTTGAAGAAAACGGCATCCTCGCCAACATCCAGAGCAATGCGTGGTTTCTTCTGAGCAGATACATACCCCACAATACCCTGCATCCCAACCGCCAACGCGTGTCCTCTTTCGATCATTCGTTGACCACCTTCGGATGAAGCGGCCTGCAGCACAGCATGATCTCCAGTCTCGTTGATGAGAAAGATCCCGGTGTGGTAAAACCCGAATTGGTCAGTGACCAATCGCGCCACTGTACTTAATAAGGAAGCTAAATCCTGTAGCTCGGCGGTCTTCCGAGCGATATAGGATGTTGCACGGAGTTGCTCGGTTTTTCGAGCCAATCCGGCGGTTCGCTCTGCCACCCGCCCCTCCAGCGTGGAACGTTCATTCTGAAGCATGTTTAACGTTTGCATGGCAGAGATCTGTGTCTTCGTGAATTCTTCTTGAAATGTGTATAGTCCAATAGCAATAATGGTCGAAACCACCAAAAGAATCACAGTTAATCTTGCTGAGGCTTCGAATGTGGACCCCGACCAGCCAAAGAGGGCAATGGTCAAAATGCTCACTCCGATCACAGAGTAAATTCCTGCCCGAAGCGAAAATAACAGACTGGTCATTACCACAAAGCCCAACAGGAGGATAGCAGCCTCTGCAATACCAAAATCAATGAGTGAGCTGAAACCTGCAAAATATAAAAGGAAAAGAAAAACACCCGCTCTGACGCG
>DATFQC010000075.1:0-4852 GCA_035264425.1 Anaerolineales bacterium | reverse complement strand
GTTCCAAAATTATGATGCCAGTAAGTTCCGTGCAGTCCATAGCCTTTGTAGAAATACATGATATAAGGCACATCCGGAAGGAAATATCCTGGTCCATGCATGTTGCCGGAACGGATTTTGACATAGATCTTGTATTGTCCTGTCACGGTGGGGGTCAGCCAGGTGCCTGTGGAAACGATAAAAGAATTTACAACCGTATCCCCTTCGTAGGCATACACACTTTGATTTGTGAGATCCACATCGATCCAGCGCTCACCATTTCCAGCGGCGTACTCGGGGGCGGCCGGGGCAGGTGCGGCAGATTCACTGGTGGGAGTATCGGCAACAATTTCCATTGCCATCGAACCGGGCGTTTCGGTGACGGCTGGAATTGCCGGTGGAAGGGTAGGCTCTTGTGTTGGGACCTCGGTTGGTGCGACAGTCGGTTCATCAGTCGCAGTAGGAGCTACATCCAGTGGAGGGTTGGACTGCGGCGCACCAGGTGCGGAAGAACCATTGTCTGGATTCGAGGCTGAGAGCGCACTCACATCAATCGGCGCGGCTCCCGGCTTGGCGATCTCAACTGGCGCCCATAGGATTTCCTGTGTCGGCGCGGCGGCGCTGAAGCCCCTTACAATGGAGGCTATTGCCGGGCGGGTCAATGCAAATAAGGCGAACAATCCTACTACCAGGCAGCCCGCGCCGATCAATAAGGCTGGGAACAACCAATTCCTTCCCTGGGGTTGGAGCGTAGGCATCGCCACGGCTGTCTGATAGGCATGCTTTTTGGGAAGGTTCGCAGCAACTTCCACCTGATTGGGCACGATCGTGGGCTGAACCCGGTCCTGTGAAGCCTCCTCCTGGTTCACCCGGCTGGATGCCCACTCTATGGCGTGCCGCGCCCGCGTGCTCTGAGGATTGATCTCCAATGCCTTCTGGGCATAAGCCAGCGCATCCTGCGGATCTGGGTCAGAAGCAGCAAGCACCAGCCATACATCTTCCATGTCTGGCATGAGGAGGGCAGCCTGCTCTCCCAACTGACGTGCGGATACTTTGTCACCGCGGCGCAACGACTCACGCGCCTTGACGATGAGTTCATGGGCTTCGATAAATTGATGATTCATATGATGACCCTTATTAAAAATAAATCTATAAACTTAAGCCGCTGAAAATGCGGCAAAACTTACCATTGAATTTCCACAGGCGTGCCCATGTCTGCCCAGTCATATAACACTTGGGCATCATACGTACCAAGCACGACGCATCCGTACGAAATAGGTCTGCCCAAGAAACCTGCCCATAACGTGGCGCCATTTGGCAAAATAGGCAGGGCATGGATTCCATTTTCCAGACCGCCAGACCAATAAATTCCAAGCCAGTCTGGCATCCAAATATCCCAGGTGGAACCATAGGCGTTGGGTATCTTGCTTTGCACAGCGAAATTCCCGATACGCGTGCCGCCGTTAATGCCCGTGGAGGCTACAAAACTATAAATGAGTGCATCCCCTTCATAAACGTACATATGTTGTTCCGAAAGGTCCACAAGAATATATTTTGACCCGCCATAGGAAGGACTTATTTCACCTATGGGTGCCATATTCGCAGAGTCAGGCGCAGCACCCACGATTTCCATCGCCATCGAGCCAGGTGTTTCGGCCGCAGCGGGAGGGACTACCGCGTCCGTTGGAGCGAGAGTCGGGATCACAGGTACAGGTGTATGGGTGGGCTTCGGTAGATCTGCAAAGGCCCACAAGTTTTCCTGGGTGGGGATTGGGGTTGGGCCAAACACACCACTAATGGACGCATTGACTGGAGACGTTGCAAAAAAGAAGACGGTCAGCCCCACGCTGATAAATAACAGAATCAGCCACAGAATTACAAAGAGACGAGTGCGTCTGTTTGAGAAAAGCGTGTTCATGGCGTCGAGTTGGAAACAGGGGTCGGCGCGATGTTTTCGTTATTGGCGAAGCACAAAATACCTTCCACGACTCCCTCTGCAATGCGGTCGGTATGTTTTGTAAGGATCTCGCGGTCAAGATTGAGGAATGCGGTTTCGATGATCGCCGCGACCGTATTTGGATCAATTTCACGGAAGGCATGATATTCACGCATATCGCCCGTGATACTTCCTGCGTGGAAGGTTAGCTTGGTGAGATTTTGATAGCGGTCGATGAGGCAGGCGGTGAGACGGTTGGCACGGTTGAGATCGTTCGTGTTGAGCGCCGCGGCTACCTTGAAGCCAGTGGCTTCATCGTTGATGTAATCACAGGAATCATTATGAATGGAGACGATGGCAAGCGCGCGATAACCATTCAGGCGTGAATCGAATTCACGTAAAAGATCCACCTGATAACCTTTTTGAGTCAACTGCTCCTGAACCATGGCCGCGATCTTCAGGTTGACATCCGCTTCGGTGAGCGTGACATTTCCATTCCCATCCATGCAGACCGCGCCTGAGTCGTTGCCGGAATGCCCTGCAACAATGCCAATGCGTAGTTGGGGCTGTGAGACTAAAGGTTGAGAGACGTTTGTATTCGGGGTGAGGATTACGCTGAGCCGATTATAGAAGTCACCTGCCACCAATCCACGCGAGGGCAGAGCCGTAAAGAGGGTTGCCAGCAAAATGGCAACCCCAAGGACAGTTTGCACTGCGCGGAAAGAACGCGAACGCCGGGGTGGGCGTGGAGAGGCGGTTTCCATATCGCTTGCGTGTAATAGTACCTTATTAAGGAATGAATTTGCAAGGGTTGAAATGAAATTTCTATGGAATTTATGAACCTGAATCTGCATTCCTCATCGTGTATTTTATAAGGAGAAAATTTGGTTGTTCCCCATTTTTGCCTTGACTCACGTACCCCTCCTCGTTATGATAAATTTTTGTGGAGAAATTAAATTATGCCCCTTGATTCTGAGAAGCTTCGACAAGCCATGCGCGCCTGGACGACGGGTGTGGCGATTGTGACCTCTATTTATGAAGGTCAGCAATATGGCATGACTGTTAATTCATTTACCTCCATTTCACTGGAGCCGCCATTGATCTGTGTGACGTTAAAGCAATTAACCCATACGCATGATCTGGTTGTAAAATCTGGTATGTTTTCAGTGACGATTCTCACTGCGGCACAAAAGGAACTTTCTGATCGCTTTGCCGGGAAAATGCCAAATATCGTCAATCGTTTTATAGGACTGCAAACTGAAACGATTTCCCTGGATGCACCCGTATTCAAGGAAGGGATGGCTTATTTCGATTGCCGTGTCGTGAGTTCCATGCCGGTTGGCGAGAATACGCTTTTTATTGCCGAGGTGGTTGATGCGCGTGGTGAAGGGAAAGGCGAGCCGCTGGTGTATCACAACCGTGAATATTGGAAGCTGACCAGACCCTCACCCTAACCTTCTTCCAAGGCGAGAAAAAAGATTGAATGTGAAGGAAAGGGGCTGAATATGCAGGAAAAGCTTACCCTCGAAGAACAAAAAATTTTGCTCCGCTTGGCGCGTGAGGCAATGATACGCGGTGTGAAACGTGAAGCGTTACCCACTCTCGACCTATCATCATTGCCATTACGTTTGCGCGAAGAAGGCTCATCCTTTGTCACGTTGACCGCGCAGGGACACCTACGCGGTTGCATCGGTTCGCTGGAGCCATCTCAATCGCTGGCGCAAGATGTGCGTGAGCATGCAGTTGCTGCCGCCCTCAATGACCCGCGCTTCCCAGCCGTGCGGGAAGAGGAAGTAGAACAGATTCAGATTGAAATCTCGCGACTTACGCGTCCCGTCCTGCTCGACTATAAGGATGGGGATGATCTGTTATCCAAGTTGCATCCGTTTGCGGATGGCGTCATCTTGCGCGATGCTTTTCGCCGAGCAACATTTCTTCCACAGGTCTGGGAGAAAGTCCCCGAGCCTGCAGAGTTCATGAACAATCTTTGCTACAAGATGGGCGTGGAACCTGATTTATGGCGCAGAAAGCATTTCGAAGTGCTGACGTACCAGGTGGAGGACTTTCATGAGTAGGGTAAAATCTACCTATGGCTGACAACGATGCAGTTTTCCAGGAGGCAGTAGAAGCCCTGCGTGTGGGGAATAAAAGCCGTGCCCGTGAATTGCTAACAGACTTACTTAAGACCGATCAAAGTAATGCAACATATTGGGTGTGGATGAGCGCCACGGTGGACACCGCCAAAGAGCGAATCTATTGTCTGCAAACGGCGTTCAAACTGGACCCTCAAAATGCTGCCGCCAAACGCGGCTTGATCCTGCACGGCGCCTTACCGCCCGATGAAACGATCCAGCCTTTCCCAGTGAACCGGCCGCGTGCCTGGGAAGAAAAACTTCTGCTCGCCCATGAAAAGCCCAAGCTAAAAGGCTGGGCAGCAGTGAGAGCCAGCCCGGTTACCCGGCTGGGTGGTTTTGTAGTGCTGGGAGCTGTGCTACTTGGCGCGATTGTATTTGGCTTCTTCCAATTGACCACTGATCAAACTACCCGACCGCCGACCATCACGCCCGGGCCTTCTCCAACCTACACCGTGACTCCAACTTCCATCAACGCGACCGGGCAGGCACCTGTTGCCGTGGGCACCGCCGCGCCGCTTTCAGAACTGCTGCCTGTGCCCTATACGCCCACGCCTCTGTACGTCAACATGAAAGGATCACCGTTATCCTCAGATATTTATCTCTCGGTGAAACGGTTTTATGAAAGGGGCCAGTGGGACGAAGTGGTCCGCAATTTGCAGGAGGTCGTTAAGGTGGAACCTCAGGATGCAAAAGCATATTATTACATCGGCGAAGCCTATCGCTTTAAGGGAGATTATTCGAGCGCGATCGCGGCGTACCAGCTGGCGCTCGGGCTGGACCCGGAATTTGGTCCGGGTTATGT
>DATFQC010000074.1:0-3215 GCA_035264425.1 Anaerolineales bacterium | reverse complement strand
GAAGGCCAGCTGGATTTCACTCATCCCGCCGAGGAGCTGGAGAGACGTGTCCGCGCCTTTAACCCATGGCCAGGCGCGTTTATGCATATGGATGGGAAATTGCTCAAAATCCATCGCGCGCACGTGGAAGCAGAAGATGTGGAGGCGGGACAGAGGCTCGTTTATCGGGATCAGCCAGCAGTTGGTGCGGGGAACGGGCTTCTTGTCCTGGATGAGGTGCAACCTGCCGGGAAAAAAACCATGAGCGGAAAGTCCTTTTTAGCTGGCGCACGTCATTGGGCAGGGTCGAAGCTGTAACAGCAGTTCAACTGTTGTTACAACGGATAGGATTTCGCAATGGACACGAACATGGGAAAGCCGTTATACTCAGGGGGACGCATCCGGGTACTTGGATATTTAATTAAGTTGAATCAATAGTAGGTTCAGATTTCAAAACGGGAATGATACTGAACGTGGGACTTGATGAATGAATCGGAATGAAATCTTTTTCGCTCTTAAGAATAAGACCAATATTTCTGTACTGATCGTGGGTGGCGGAATCAACGGCATTGGTACATTTCGTGATCTTTCTTTGAACGGTGTGGATGTTTTGCTGGTTGAAAAAGGTGATTTTTGTTCGGGTGCCAGCTCTGCTTCTTCGCATATGGCTCATGGAGGCATCCGCTATCTGGAGAATGGAGAGTTTCGTCTTGTTCGTGAAGCGGTGCAGGAACGCAATCGTTTATTGCAGAACGCGCCGCATTACGTGAAACCTCTTCCTACAACAATTCCTATTTTTAAGCGGTTCTCTGGTCTGCTAAATGCCCCACTTAAGTTTTTTAGAATGTTGGATAAACCTTCAGAGCGCGGATCAGTGATCATCAAACTGGGTCTGATGATCTACGATGCCTATACAGGCGGACAGCGGACGGTCCCGCGCCATCAATTTCTCTCCCGCAGTCAATCCCTTGCCAAATGGAAGCAACTAAATCCTGATATTGTTAACACAGCTGTTTACTATGACGGTGCCATCCTGCAGCCCGAACGCCTGGCGATTGAATTAATTCTCGATGCCGAATCCGAGAACCCGAATGCACATGCCCTTAATTATGTGAGTATGGTAGGCGCGAGTGAAGATACTATTATCCTGCGTGATGAACTGACGGATGAAACCTATGACGTACAGCCAAGGCTTGTCATCAATGCGGCTGGGCCTTGGATCGATTTCACGAATCGAAAACTGGGTCTGTCCACGCGTTTTATTGGCGGCACGAAAGGTTCGCATATTGTCGTTAAGCATGATGAACTTCGTAAAATCATTGGTGAAAATGAATTTTTTTTTGAAAATGAAGACGGTCGCATCGTACTTATCTATCCATTTTTCGACCGCATCCTGATTGGCACTTCAGACATTCCTATCGAGCACCCGGAAGAAGCCCATTGCACAGACGAAGAAATAGACTATTTTTTGAGCTTGACGCAGCGTATCTTTCCCGGTCTGAGCCTGACGCGCGAAAATATTGTTTTTCAATTCTCGGGCGTCCGTCCGTTACCCCATTCTGGGGCAAAGACAGTATCCCAGATCTCGCGCGATCACAGTATTGAGGTCCTCAGCGGCGATTGGACAAATCTGCACTTTCCAATTTATTCTCTCGTTGGTGGCAAATGGACAACCTTCCGCGCATTCGCAGAGCAAGCAACAGATAAGGCACTGGCTTATCTTGGTTTATCACGTCAAAAAGATACGCGTTCTCTGCCAATTGGTGGCGGGCGCGGCTACCCCAGTGAACTGGATGAGATAAAACGTCAGATTGAAAGTCTCTCTGCATGGACAGGTGTTTCGCGTGAACGAGTAAAATCATTGTTCGAGCGCTATGGTACACGCGCGGAATCCATTGCCACCTACATGAACGGTGGCACTGACTTTATTATCAAAACTTTGCCTGATTTTACGCTTCGTGAAATCACCTTTCTTGTCCAACACGAGAAGATCTGCCATCTCGATGATTTTGTGCTGAGGCGGTCTATGCTTGGGATGCTGGGTCGCGTCACCCGTGAAATGATCGAAGAGTTGGCGCGGTTCCTGGGTAACGCCCTCGGCTGGAATGCCGAGCAGAAAGAGGCTGAGATAGCGCGTACGCTTTCCATTCTGGCAGAAAGGCATGGGGTCCGATTGTGACGTGAAGGGAATGGTAAAATTATTTTCCCTATGAACCTATCCATCGTCGTTCCCGTTTATAAAGGGGAAAGGCTCATCGAGCCGCTCGTTGTCCAACTCAGCCAGACATTACCAGTGTTTATAGAAAATTACGAAATCATTCTTGTTAATGATGGCAGTCCTGATCATAGCTGGGCCGTAATTCAAAATTTGACGGATAGATATAAATGCGTAAGGGGAATTTGCATGATGCGCAACTATGGGCAGCATAATGCCACATTATGTGGCGTCCGCCTGGCTCGTTATGAAATCACAGTAACCATGGATCAGGATTTGCAACACCAACCTGAAGACATTCCCCTTTTATTGACAAAATTAGAAGACGGTTATGATGTGGTATATGGCGCGCCAAAGAAACTCCCACAGGGGTTTTTGCGCAATCTCATGACGGCTGGTATCAAGCAGATTTTAGCGAGTGTGATTGGTTTACCCTCCGTTCGAAATGTATCGGCCTTTCGGGCATTCCGCACAAACTTACGCGAGGCCTTTGCTAATTTTCAAAGCCCCACATTAATTCTGGATGTTTTGCTTTCGTGGGGAACCACCCGTTTCACCTCTGTGCCAGTGAATATTGCCCAGGCAGAAAAGACCAGCTATAACTTTAGGATGTTGGTCCGGACCGCAATGTTGATCCTGATCGGCTATAGTACACTGCCTTTGCGATTTGCAAGCTGGATTGGTTTTGTGATGACCATTTTTGGGCTCGGTGTGTTCATCTATGTTTTGGTCGTTTATTTTACAGCAGGCAGTCTACCGGGTTTTCCTTTTCTCGCTTCCATCATTGCTCTATTTAGTGGCGCACAATTATTTGCGCTTGGTATTTTTGGCGAATACCTGGCGCGTATGTTCGAACGAAGCATGGATCGGCCTACCTATGTGATTGATAAGTCGGTGGGTGAGTGAACGTCGTAATTCTCCAACCCTCCTATATTCCCTGGCGCGGCTATTTTGATCAGATCTTTCGTGCGGATCTATTTGTTTTTTACGATGATGTGCAATATGACAAGCGCGGCTGGCG
>DATFQC010000073.1:0-4165 GCA_035264425.1 Anaerolineales bacterium | reverse complement strand
TGGTAAATGGAGGCATCCGTACTGTAGAGGATACGGAACGCCAGATCATCGCGAACATCGCCGCTGAAGCGTTTACGCAGTTCGTTGATCAAAGCAGGGCGCAGAGACATAAAATAATTCTACTCGCTTAAACACGAAGGGCACAAAGAAAACCTTTGTACCCTTTTGTCCCAATTGCCGGAGCCAAACGACTCCTATTGATTGGAAAGCCAAGCGACGTTGGACTCCTCAAAATCGCTACTTAACCTTCGCCTGGTTTGCAACGGCTGCCGCTTTCCGAGCAGCCTCTTCAGGGTCGCCCAGATAATAACTCTTGATCGGTTTCATTTCCTCATCAAGCTCGTAAACCAAAGGCAAGCCGGTGGGAATATTCAGTTCTGTAATATCGGCTTCCGAGATGTTATCGAGGTATTTCACCAGGGCTCGGATACTATTGCCATGCGCGCCAATAATGACCCGCTTCCCCGATTTGATCATGGGACTTAACGTTGAGTGCCAGTAAGGGAGAACGCGATCGAGCGTGATCTTCAGTGATTCGGTGGCGGGCAGCTGTTTGGGCGTCAAAGACGCATAGCGCGGGTCAAACCTCGGGTGACGTTCATCGTCCAGTTCCAAAGCTGGAGGTGGAACATCATAGCTGCGGCGCCAGATCTTTACCTGAGCCTCGCCAAACTTCTCGGCTGTTTCTGCTTTGTTCAATCCCTGTAACGCACCATAGTGACGCTCATTGAGCTGCCAGGCATTTGTGACCGGAATCCATTCCAGGTTCATTTCCTGCAAGACCGTCCACAGCGTTTGAATCGCACGTCGCAAGACCGATGTGAACGCTACATCAAAGATGCATCCACCGTCTCTTAACAATTTGCCCGCCTCATGCGCCTCTTCCCTGCCCAGATCCGTCAGACCAACATCTGTCCAGCCTGTGAAACGATTTTCGAGATTCCAGGTGCTTTGCCCGTGTCGAACCAAAACGAGTTTGTACATTTATGCATCTCCTTGAGATTACTTCTTTTTAGTATTGCGGTTGGCGGTATTGATCGCTTCCAGCAATTCATCCTTCATATGTGCTCCAGTACTTATATCCGTACCAAACAAATTGCGCAACTCCTGCGGGTCTTCCTGCAGATCATAAAGTTCGAACGTATCTGGATGATCGGGATAGCCTGTAAAAAAGAAAAGCTCATGGGTACCTTTAATCAAGGTGAACGTTGCCCGCTTAATCGGCCGAAACGCAGCATTATCTTTGGCCATGATCGGGAAAATGCTGCGGGACCTGTCTTCGGTCCCACCAAAGCCTGGCAAGAGTCTGCCTTCGGTCCAGTCCGGGATTTCCTGGCCTGCAATTTGTAGAAGAGTAGGCAGCAGATCCAGGTTACTGGTCAACGAATAGAAGTCAGAACGGTTTTGCTGCCCCGGCCCGGAAATGAGCAACGGGATGTTTGTCACAGGCGCATACATCAACGCAGAGGCATGACCCTGCTCTCCGCGTTCGAATAACTCACCATGATCAGAAGTAACGATTACATAGCTATTCTGCAAAACACCTGAATTTTCCAAACTGGAAAGTAACCTGCCAAATTCCGCATCTACGTCCGCGATAAATTCGTCATATTCACGCCGGTACTTCCGCAAGCTTGGTTCAGAAAAATCGCTTGCCGCAAACGGATGGCGCGGCTTCTCCTGTAATTTCAAATCCTCCGGGAAAATGCCAACAAAATCCCTGCGTGCGCTATAAGGTTCGTGAGGAGACCAAAAGTGAAAATACCCGAGATAGGGTGCCGATTGAAGTAAGCTGCCCTGAACAAGCCGTTCCACACCGGCAAAAACACTTGTATTCTCATAGGAGAAATCGTGATTGGTGGGAAGCCCCCTCGGGTAATTCGCAGAAACAAAAGGCCGGTTGGATGCTAACGCTCGCCCCAGGTCGGCAGATGCCAGAAAAAGCGAACCAGGGTAAGGACGCACATCGTCTACTCTGAGGTTGAGAAAGTCTTGAAATACAAAATAAGCCAGGTCGCGGTCGGCAGGCAGGTCCCTGGGCTGCATCAGCGAATCAGCAAACTGACTAAAAGAATCGCTGGGAATATGCAAATCCAGATCTTTCTCAAATTGACTGAGCAGGATGTCTGCCCATAAGTTTTGCGTGAATGCCAGCCGGGTATATTCCTTGCCGATCAAATTAAAGAAATTTCGGTCCACCAGGGACCGGTCAACCATCCCACGATAATTGATGGCGCGGTGGGTCCAAGGGTACAGCCCGGTAAGCATGGAGGCCGTGCCGCTGGTTGTGAAATTACCAGCCGAATAATGGCTGTGATAGACCGAAGCGCGTTCGGCAAACTTCTCCAGGTTGGGTGTGGTCTGTCGGTCATACCCGTAAAGCGATAGATGTCGAGCCGACATGGCATCGAATACAAAGATAAGAATATTCGGTTTGTTAGTAGCCTGAGAATGCGCGGAAGAAAGAATCCGTGAAGCCCCCGCAAAGGTGGCACTTGCCACAAGTGCAGCCGATGTTTTCAAAAAGTCGCGGCGGCTAATTCGGGACATCTATATAATCGTTCGAAAAATGACGTACGTTAAGAGAATCACAAACAGCGGGACAAGAATATATAAAAATACCAGCATGCGATCTGAGATCCATTGGATCGCCCGATGCAAAAAATGCACGAAACGAAACTTCGCTGGGAAACTCAGAAGGATGGCTGTCAAAAGCAAAACGACGAGAGGACCAATCAGCAATTTATTCCCGCTTGCGAGACCAAATTCCATATGAAGTTTCACAAATGCCATCAACGATCCGATCAGGCCAACGGCCAATATTGTGCCACGCACCACAAAATTATCGCGAAGAATGGGGGCCGGCAGCAAGGCACAAATCGCCAGAAGCAGCAGCAGGACAGTCAGGCTTTCCAGAAGATTGGAAACCATCGAATACGAAAAAACAGTAAAGATTTCTCCGATATTTAAGATAAGCAGCCATGCAGATAATTTCCACAGAAAGGCGGAAATTGTCCAGGCAGAGAACATCACTGCAATCACGGCATAGACTTGTAGAATCGCCTGGCGGTTCGGAAGGCGTTTTAACATCTGGATCATAAGGGCACTTTTGAAATCTGTTGGTTTCGAACGAAGAGAAAAACGCCGCGCTACTCAACCAACAGCGATTAATTTATTCTTCGGGAACAATTCGATTCCGATACAGTTGTTTGTCTGGTATAGCAAGCATCCGCGTCTGATTCAGCGGCCTGTCGAGGAACTCGGTGATTTGCTCACAGAGCGGCTCCGGGTTCCTCACCAGGGTGTTGTAATTTACAAAGAGAACTTCTATGTTTGGCTGACGAACAAGCCAGGGTTTCATGGCCGATAAATGCTTTTGAATCTGGGCCCTGATCTCGGTTTCATCCCCCATTTTTTCCTCCCTTCGATTCAACAACATTTTGCGTTGAGAGGCAAGAATTTCCTGGACATCTCGTTCCAGGAAAATAATCTTGTAAGAGTAATTGGCGGGCAAATACTCCAGCAATGCAGAAATGACTTTTACCGCCTTGCCACCAGAATTTGCCAGCCACGATACATTTCCCTTAGACATTTGCCTGACGGTCTCGAACTCAAAATATCCATTGGGATTATCCGAGTCTGGGCGTCGCAGTTCATCCGTAATCACGGGGAGCCCACCCTCTGCCAGCATCCTCATCATCATAGAGGTGCCAGAACGTGGCAGGCCAGAGACAACCACGATCGGTTCGTTTTTGGAATCTTTGTTGTTCGATCTTGAGAAAAGTTTGTTCATCCTAGAGATAGCCTAAGCCTTTCAAGCGTTCTTCCAAATCATTTTGGCCCTGCCCGGTGGCCTGAGAAGGTGGTTTGATATTCGACGGATCAAGGTGTTTCCCAATCGCCAGGAACGGGATATCCCGGAACGAAATAGCACCAAAATCACGCAGATCCCGGTTGGCAAAGATCACACCGGGCACCACGTCCGAGTCCATGCAGTGATCGGCGCCCCAGTGATCGGTGTTGGGTTCGAGCGCAATATCTGGGACTTTGCCGAGTCCCGTTTCAGCCGAGCCCCGATATCCGGGCGCGTAGCCCACTACCAGGTCCGGACCGAAGCGGGTATAAGGACCGGAATATATCTCGTGTTTGAGGCGCATCCTCTGAA
>DATFQC010000072.1:0-4377 GCA_035264425.1 Anaerolineales bacterium | reverse complement strand
TGTGTTTTTATTACAATCAATATGGCAAACCGTTTTTGGCTCCTGAATTCAGTTCCTATCTGCTTAATTTTAATCTCTCTCATTCTGGTAGTATGGCGCTCTATGCTATTACACGGAATATGGAGATTGGCGTAGATATTGAATGCATTCAATCCGACTTTGAGTATGAAGAGATAGCGCAACGTTTTTTTTCGGTAAACGAGGTGGCCGTTTTGCGAACCATACCGACCGAAAAGAAGCTTGAAGCTTTCTATAACTGTTGGACCCGCAAGGAAGCATACATCAAGGCTCTCGGGAAAGGTTTGTCATTGCCTTTGGACAGTTTCGAGGTTTCTTTTGCTCCATGGGAATCACCTTTGTTAATTACCAAAGCTGGACCTCAGGAGCGCTCTCTTTGGACATTACTGAACCTAAAACCTGGCCCTGGTTATATGGGTGCATTAGCTGTCAAAGGAATAGGATGTGGGTTCAGATATTGGGAATGGAACCAGCTGTGAAGCTATAGGGCCCGTGCTGATCTTAGCATGAGCATGGATAAACATTTAATCGCGAAATAATTCTCTTTTTTCTATCCCATCGTACGCAAATGTTGATCGCGATACAGTATCGTATACTCCATCTGTAATACTCAAAATCGGATGCATAAGATTTGGCTTACCGCGCGTAGTGCACAAATAAACTGACTTTTTCAAGGTAAAATCATAGCCACCAAGATACTTGTCAGTGAGAATTCTAAATTGTAGAGATTACTGAGCGCATAATGAAAAAATTGACAAAGATGCATTGGGTTGCTTTCTTTGCGGGGGGAATTTTCCTGGCCTTCTTCTTTGGCTTTTACGATTATCTGCGCGGGGATATCAAAGGGACTTTCGGCCTCGTCCAGAAACTGGGCGTGTTGATCGGAACAGGCCTGTTTTTGGCAGGAGGGAACTTTGCCTTCAAATCATTTTGGCGAAACTTGTTTCTATCCATGTTTACTCTGGGTGCTTTTCTTTGTGCACTAAATATTTATGGTGAATTTGTTTCTCTTCGCAACCCCGAGATCAATAACGGCATTATGTACTTTAACGTATTTCGCAAGCCTCAGGTATCGCCGGAACAGGTTTTTAAGGAGATTGATAAGGCTCAAAGCGAATCTAGTAAGGAATATGCTTACCGCCTGACGGAGTTGATTTATTCTGCAACGGTTCATAGATGGGAGGATGTGGTTGATTACACTGAATATAATCATCAGATCCCTCCTCATGAAAATTACCTCCTGTGGGGACTGAGTTATCTTAACCCAATCACGTATCGTTTTTATCAATATTGTGACCCCTATAAAGCGATTGAGCGGGGAGTGATGATCTGCTCGCAAGCTACGGAAGTGATGGTCAATCTCTGGAAAAAAACGGGGTTGGACGCCAGAAACATGGTTCTGGAGGGTCATGTCGTCGCGGAAGCTCAGGTGGATCGTAAGCGCGACCTATGGTGGATTTTAGATGCAGATTTTGGGGTTGTATTGGAGCATGATATTAAAACGATAGAACAACGTCCAGAAATAGTCATAGAGAATTATGTAAACGCTGGATATGATTTGCAGACTGCAAAAATGATCGCTGGATTTTACGGAAAAGAGGGGAATTATGTTCAAACCAACCCCGGGATATGCCGGGTAGAAGAAAGACTCTATAAATGGAAATGGTATTTGCCCTTTGGGTTGTTAACTCTCTCGACCCTTTATTTTGGATGGGTATGGTTAAAAGAACGTCCTTTGAGTGATCATCAATAAATTGCGTCACTCCCATAATATTTCAGGATGTTTCATGAATCCCTACATTGCCACCTTCCTCACTTTTGCCATTGCTATTTTCTTCCTGCGCCTCATGGACTATATCGCCCATCGTGGCTGGATTGATAGTAAAACAAGTCGCAAATTAATTCATATTGGGACAGGGCCAATCTTTGTATTGTGCTGGTTGATGTTTCCTGCCTTGCCAATTTCCCGCTGGCTTGCCGCTCTTGTTCCTTTGTTGATCACCGTCCAATTTGCGCTGGTAGGGACAGGCACCCTGAAAGATGAAGCTGCTGTCAAAGCCATGTCGCGGACAGGGGATCGCCGCGAAATTCTGCGCGGTCCGCTATTTTATGGGATCATGTTCGTCGCCGTCACCCTGTTCTACTGGAGGGATTCGTTCATCGGCATTCCCGCCTTGATGATGTTGTGCGGCGGCGATGGCATTGCTGATATCGTAGGCCGCCGCGTCGACTCGGCAAAACTGCCCTGGTCGCCCAAGAAAAGTGTGGCGGGCATGCTAAGCGTTTTTGCAGGTGGATGGATAATGACCATCTTTGTGTTTGCAATTTATGTTGGGGTCGGCGTGTTCAGCGGACCTGTGGCGCGCTTTCTTCTTCCGGTCACATGGATTGCGCTGGCTGCGATGTTGGTTGAGTCTTTGCCCTTCAAAGATGTGGATAATATCAGTTTGACACTTGTATCAGCGTTAATCGGACATCTGGTTTTCTAGGTGAGGCCCAATCTATTTAAACAAAAAGGGCACACCGGACACAGGTAGAAACGTTAAAAATCAAATTTCTTTTCCTTTGTGCACTTTGTGACCTTCGTGTTAAATTTCCAATCCTGCCTACGATTCAGCCGCCTTTTTCTTCTTCCTCCCGTTTTAAGATCATCACTTTATAGGCTTCAGCATATTTCATCTCTTTGTCTTTCGCCTCTTCCTCTGCCCATTCGAGCATCCATTTCCCAACTTCCTCCGGATTGAGCTGACTCACATGTTGTTGTAACGCCCTGATTTTCAGGTCAATGGCGTCTGTGATATCCACCCACGTATTGGACTTCTCAGCGCCATGCACATATAACCGTTTGACATCGTGCGGTTCATATCCCGCTGCTAACAGGTCGGTGAACATGAGCCGACTCCCGGCGGACGGGAAGACCGCGGTACATGTGGCTTGGGCGGCGGCGCGATGATCCGGGTGATTCACGTATTCATCTCCATAAAACCACGCTTCAGGATTTCCAGATAAAACGGTATCCGGCTTGAGTTGGCGAATGAGACGGGTCAAATCCTTTCGCAGGGCAATCGTGGGTTCCAGCTCTCCATCTGGATAACGGAGAAAGATTGTTTCCTTTACTCCGAGAATGGCATTGGCCGCGAGCTGTTCCTTCTCGCGTAACTCTGCCAATTCTTGTTTATGGCTGCCATCTTTGGCGGGATCATTTGAGCCAGAGTCGCCGCTGGTAATAATGACTGAAATAATTTCACAACCTGCCTGCGACCATTTTGCGAGCGTTCCACCGATGGAAAACTCCTGGTCATCTGGGTGAGCATGAATGCTCATGGCGCGCTGAGGGATGTATTCATGATCGTTGTTATTCATAAGGTTATTTCTCCTAATAAAGTGATTTCGTTATGGAACTGCTTCACTAGCAATGACGTTACAACTTTCTCCCAATCACAAGCATCTTATTGCGAATTTTAAACAACCAGAAAAATGTCATAACTAACGGTAACAGTACCTTAATGATGACCTCTGATTTGAAAAACTTTCTCAGGTAAAAGTCATATGGGAATGTCAACTCGTGGAAGATTTCTAATTCAATCACCTCCAGCCCGGCAGCCTTGAACAATTCTTTCATTTCCTGGGTGGAGAAGATTTGTTTATGACCGAATAGATGGGATGAATACATTGCGTTCAAGAAGGTAGGAAATTTGCCGCCTGTGAATCGATACGTGATTTCACCGACTTGATGATAGAAGCTATCCCGGCAGGGGGTGTCGATAAGAAGCAGCCCCTCTTTCTTCAAAACGTGTGCGGCCGACTGCAAGGTTTGGCACGGATAGTTCACGTGCTCGATCACATCCCATAGTGTTACCGCGTCGAAATGATTTGCATAACCTCTTTGCCAAAAGTCGCTTTCGATGGGATGTTTTTGGATCACAAGGCTATGTTTTGTCGCGGCATACTGGGCGCGGCTGTCACTTAATTCGATGCCAGCGACACGGGCTCCTGCCAGCTTGAGCAACGACAGGAACAACCCGCCTCCGCAGCCGATATCCAGCACGCTGGCATTTTCGATGGAAAGATGCTTCCTGAGAACGTCCACCTGATGCTTGAATTTTTGTGAGTTCGCCTGTAATTGAGTTTCGATATAAGATGACTCTTGATCGGTTAATTGGGTGGCATCAATTTCAGGGGAAATTGCTTCGACCGGATCGAGATAATCTGTGAAATGATATCCATCGGGAGAGACATAAACATTCGCATTCATGAGTTTGTAGGTTAGCCGCGCCGACTTGGCTGGATGCTTTTTCATAGAATCGATGTTCATAGGGAGAGATTTTACTCGATTGGTTTTATTTGCAGAAAGTTGTA
>DATFQC010000071.1:0-2913 GCA_035264425.1 Anaerolineales bacterium | reverse complement strand
TCACCCATTTCCGTCGCGAGCGTGGGCTGATAACCCACCGCGGAAGGCATGCGACCAAGCAGCGCCGAGACTTCAGAACCAGACATGGAAAACCGAAAGATGTTATCCACGAAAAGTAAAACATCCCGGCCCTGATCGCGGAAGTATTCCGCCATCGCCAGAGCTGTAAGAGCGACACGCAGACGCACCCCCGAAGGCTCATTCATCTGACCATACACCATCACGGTATCTTTCATCACCCCAGATTCGAGCATTTCACGATAAAGCTGAGTGCCTTCACGAGTGCGTTCACCCACGCCTGCGAAAACGGAGTTCCCCTCATGTTCGGTGGCCACAGAACGGATCAGTTCCATAATGATCACGGTCTTGCCGGTTCCGGCGCCGCCAAAAATACCGGTCTTGCCGCCTTTGGTAAACGGCGCAATCAGGTCGACGACCTTTACACCCGTTTCAAAGATTTCCACGCTGGTGGACTGTTCTGCAAAGGTAGGCGCAGGACGATGGATTGGATAATGAGTTTCAGCATTTACCACACCTTTTTCATCCACGGGATGGCCCAGCACATTGAAGATACGACCCAGCGTGGCAGGGCCCACCGGAACCATGATCGGTGCCCCCGTGGCTTCCGCCGGAACGCCGCGCTGGAGACCATCCGTGGCATCCATGGCGACCGTGCGGACCCAGTTATCCCCAATATGTTTTTGGACTTCGAGAATAAGCGGTTCTTTTCCAGAACGTTCCACTTGAATAGCTTCGAATAGCTGGGGAATGTCGCCCTCAGGGAATTCCACATCCACCACCCCACCCAGAATTTGTACCACACGGCCTGTTGCGTTCGCCATGATGTTCCTCCGATTATTCAGCGGCAAGCGCTTCCGCGCCGCCCACAATGTCTAAGATATCGTTCGTAATCGACTGCTGCCGAACTTTGTTATAAGCCAGTTGTAATGCGCTCACCAGCTCCTTGGCATTATCTGTCGCGCTTCGCATGGCAACCATGCGTGCCGCATGTTCACTGGCTTGCGATTCGAGGATGGCCTGATAAATCTGCAATGCCGTAAAACGCGGAATCATTTCATCCAGGATTTCCTTCTGGTCAGGCTCGAATTCATAGGCTGCGGCTGGACCCGTTGGCTGTTCAATTTCCTGCACAAGCTGTTCTGCATTCTCGATTTCAAGCGGAAGGAGCTTCTTCATCGTTGTGACCTGGCGGGCCATATTGACAAAATCAGTGTAGATCAAAAAGACTTCATCTACCTCACCTTTGATAAAGTCGTCAACCACCAGCCTTCCGATTGCCGAAACTGAAAAAAACTTGGGTGCAGAAGGTAAGTTACTAAAGTCTGCAATGACTGGTTTTTGCATGCGCAGAAGCAGGTCACGGCCCTTACGCCCTACGGTAATGTATTTAACGGGCAACTGATATTTGTCAAATCTTTGTAAAACATAACGAATCACATTCGTGTTATAGGCACCGGCCAGACCGCGATCTGCCGTCATCACAATGACAAGTGCATTCCTCGGATTGGCACGCGTGGTCAGTAGGGGGTGCAAGTTGAGGCTGCCAGGTTGATTTGTGATATGCCTCAACACCTGCCAGGCTTTGGTTGCATAAGAACGGGTTGCGGTCAACGCCTGAACGGCTTTTCGGACCTTTGCCGCGCTAACCGCCTCCAGTGCCCGCGTCACCTGGGATATGTTCTTTACACTTTTGATGCGGAGTCGCATCTCACGCGCAGATGCCATGCCTTAGGCCTGCCATGAGTGACGGAACGCATCAAGTGCTTTCGTCAGATTTGCACGGGTGCTGTCCGTGATCGTTTTCTTCTCGGCAAGATCCCGCCCAATTTCCGGATAAGCAGAATCTATAAATTTGAGCAAATCGGATTGCCACTGGGCCATACTCGCCACAGGAACACCATCGGCGTACCCATTGGTGCCGGCAAACAGAGCAATCACTTGATCGGAAAGTGACATTGGGGAATATTGCGGCTGCTTAAGAATTTCCTGCATGCGCTGCCCACGACCCAGTTGCTGTTGTGTGGCTTTATCAAGATCGGAGGCCATCAGCGCAAAGGCGGCTAACTCACGATAAGCAGCCATGTCGAGGCGCAGGCGACCGGCAACCTGTTTCATGGCTTTTGTCTGGGCATCACCACCCACCCGCGAGACCGAGATGCCAACGTTCACTGCCGGACGGATACCAGCATTGAACAGGTTACTCTCCAGATAGATCTGTCCATCCGTAATGGAAATCACATTGGTCGGCACATAAGAAGAAACATCACCAAGCAGTGTTTCGATGATTGGCAGCGCCGTCAGAGAACCACCCGTACCTTTTACTTTGACAATTTTATAATCGTCAGGATCACCCAATTGCTTGCGAGCCTGTTCGGCTTCGTCTTTGGATATTGGACCGGTATAAACTTTCCCATTTGTTGAGTCTTTTTCAGAAGCCAGCGACTGGCTAAAATCCTTCTTCACGATCACATATTTATTGGCAAGCCGCGAAGCGCGCTCGAGCAAGCGCGAGTGGAGATAGAACACATCGCCGGGATAGGCTTCGCGTCCCGGCGGGCGACGCAGAAGTAAAGAAACCTGACGGTACGCCCAGGCATGCTTGGAAAGATCATCATAAATGATGAGGGCATCCCGCCCCGTTTCCAAAAATTCCTCCCCGATGGCACAACCGGAATAAGGAGCGATATATTGCAGCGCCGCGGATTCGTCTGCCGCAGCGACCACGATAATCGTATGCTCCATCGCGCCATTGCGCTCAAGAATACCAACCGTGCGTGCGACCGCAGCCTTTTTCTGACCGATCGCTACATAAATACAAATAAGATCCTTGCCCTTTTGATTGATGATTGTATCAATGGCAATCGCTGTTTTTCCTGTTTGCCGGTCGCCAAT
>DATFQC010000070.1:0-14810 GCA_035264425.1 Anaerolineales bacterium | reverse complement strand
TTATGGGCTGGAACGTGAGTTTGCTCTAAGAAGATTGGGACAGGCAACAGCTGCAGCATTTCTGATCCTTGCCCTTGTATTTGTTGAATTCTTTGTGGCAACGTTTATCGCGCCGTCTTTACCTGCTTCTGATATCCTGACGACACCTACACTGGATCTACTCCTCACACCGCCTGCAACGCTGTCTCCCGCTGAAGCAACTCAGGCCGCACTGTCACCGGTCACTCAATCGGTCCCCAACGGCATGAGCGGTTGTATCCCAGATCAAATTATGATCACCTCTCCCAAGCCGGGCGACCCAGTCAGTGGAACAGTAAACATCAGTGGGACCGCGAACGTTCCTAATTTTGGCTTTTTTAAATATGAGGTCGCCCCCCTTAGCACTCAGAATTGGGCAACAATTGCTGCAAAACGAGATCCAGTGAAAAATGACAGCTTAGGCGAGTGGAACACATCTTCACTGACAAACGGGGATTATTTTCTACGTCTTGTTATTACTGACAATGTTGGCGCATCGCTCGAACCCTGTGTAATTGCGGTACGCGTAGCAAACCAATAGCTGGAGGAATTGTGTCTACTTTTGAAATCCGCCCCGCAAGTGCCGGTGACCTTTCTCATCTGATGGCACTGGATCATTCCTGTTCAAGCGATTATGTGTGGCAATTGGAACTGCGACGTGAAGCGGGACAGGTAACGGCTAGTTTTCGTGAGGTTCGCTTGCCACGATCGATCGAAGTAAAGTATCCACGAAACCCTGCATCTTTGGCGGATGAATGGATGCATCGAGACATAATGTTGGTAGCAACGGTAGAAGGCCTGCCAGTTGGCTATATGTGTGCCATTGTAGAACAAGCTTCGGCAATCGCCTGGGTAACGGATATTGTGGTCGCACCTGCAATAAGACGAAAAGGAGCTGCTTCTGCTCTCTTAACGGCCATACAGACTTGGGCTTTGGAAAGAGGCGTCCGGCGCCTAATCTTGGAAATGCAGTCAAAAAATCAAGCTTACATTCGCCTTGCACAGAAATTTGGATATGAATTCTGCGGGTATAATGATCAATATTACCTGACTCAGGATGTGGCTTTGTTCTTTGAGAGAGCAATCAAATAACGTTGGAAGGATGGTATGTTTAACGGTTGGTTGGACGGGTTACTGGCGGGGCTGAAAACGATCAACAGCATCTTAACAGCTGGCATTGCAATTACAGCATTTTCGCTGTTCTTGTATGCCTTGTCTTTTAACTTACGTGATCGTGTTGCTCGCTCATTTGCCATCATCCTTCTTTGTGTAGTAGTCGTGTTTACGACCGAGGCACTGCAAAACAAATCAATTCCGGATTGGGGGATCGAATTGCTTTTACGCCTGCAATGGGTTGGAATTATTTTTTTACCCCCATCTTATTTACATCTTTCCGATGCATTACTCGTTACCGCCGGTCGCCCCTCGCGGGGACGTCGACGAGTTGCAGTGCGTTTAGTCTATGTTGCCTCGCTGGGTTTCCTTCTGCTATTGGCTGCAGGACTGCTTGTTAGTACTCTTGTGCCAAATGGTGCACCCGCTCCCCACTTACGTCGTACTGCCTGGACAGAACTTTTCACCATTTACTATATTGGAATCATGGTCTGGGCGGGCTATAACTTCGTGCGCGCCTTTTCGAGGATGTTGACCCGTTCAGGTCAGCGTCGGATGTTGTATCTGATGGCAGGTGCAACAGCCCCTGCCCTCGGTTCATATCCGTACCTCTTGTTTGGCTCGAACATCGCTGCCCGGTATCCACTGTTCTTCTGGAGCACGGCTTTTATTATTAACGTGCTGGTTGCAGTTTTGGTCATCGTTATGGCATATGCCGTTGCGTTCTTTGGTGTTTCCTGGCCTGACCGCGTGGTCAAAAGCCGATTATTTAAGTGGCTCTTACGCGGACCTGTCACAGCTTCTCTTGCGTTAGCTGTGATCACAATCGTCCGCCGCGCAGGTCTCTATTTTGAAGGGGAGCCATATTCTGGCTTTGTGCCTTTGACGATGGTAGTAACCGTGCTCTTATTTGAACACGCGGTCACATTGTTCTCGCCATTATGGGAGCGTTTCCTTTTCTTTGGCCGTGACCATGCCGAGCTCCAATTACTTCAAAATATTGAAGAGCGATTATTGACGCGTGGAGATTTGCAACAATTCCTTGAAACTGTGCTTGCCGCGCTACGAGACCATCTGCAGTCCCCCTGTGCATTTGTCGCTGCACTGGATGGAGATGAATTAACATTAAGTGTAGTGGCCGGGAACCGCGCCTTGCTTGAAAAAGAAGATCTTGATGAAGCTCTCCAGTTGGTTAATCATAATGGCGAAAGTGGAAGAAATGAATTTACCTGGGGCAGCTTCTGGATCTTGCCTCTCCACCAGCGGCGGAGCAACGGCGACCGCGATGAGGTGCGTCCATTGCTGGGTTTGCTTGGAGTGGCTCGCAGAGTAGATCTGCCGATGGATAGGGATCAGCGTGACGCAGTTTGGCTGTTGGCAGATCGGGCTGCGCTGGCATTGGAGGATCGTCAACTGCAACAACGGGTTTTCCGTTCGCTGGAGGATTTACAGCCGCAGATTGACATGCTGCAGCGGATGCGGGCTGCGGGTCGCTACGATGCGCGTGCCGGTATTTTGGCAGATTCTCTTCCACAGGAATCTGATTTAGCCGAGTGGGTGAAAGATGCACTCACTCATTACTGGGGTGGACCCAAGCTGACGAACAGTCCACTTATGAAATTGAAAATTGTTCAAATGCTTGCTGAAGAATACGAAGGAAATACGCCCAACGCTTTACGTGCCTTGTTGCGTAAAGCGGTAGATCAAGTAAAACCTGAGGGTGAGAGAAGATTTACAAGTGAATGGATTCTTTACAACATTCTGGAAATGAAATTTATCGAGGGACGCAAAGTGCGTGAGGTGGCCGGAAGACTGGCAATGTCTGAAGCGGATCTTTATCGCAAGCAGCGGGTTGCCGTAGAGGCCGTTGCGCGTGCAATCCTCGATATGGAACAAAACGAAGCATTACAGTAAGGAGAATCGTATGGACGCTAATAGCAACAACACAAGACGAAAGTATGAAAGTGCAATGCCCCTCATCGACGAAGGCTGGTGGGAATCAGTGCTGGCCGAAGAACGTCAGCATACCCAACCGCGTCCCTCACAGGGAACCATGAAACCAAAACCCGTTCCTGTGGCAAATTCCGAACCCGCGCCGGCGGAAGAAGCCCTTGAGACAAATTGGGAAATGATCCAGGAAATATATTCAAAGGATCGGATCATAGGAATGAACGTAGTTGGTCATAATCGTGGAGGCCTGCTCGTCGAGAATGAGGAGTTGGCCGGCTTCATTCCATTTTCACACCTGATCGATCTGGCGGGGAAGGAACACGAAGCGGATCGTGAGGAATGCCTCGAAGCCTATGTTGGCAAAAAATTGAACGTGAAGGTGATTGAATGTGTACCGGAAGATGGACGCGTTGTTTTCTCCGAGCGGGCTGCCCTTGCTGAACCGGGCAAGCGGGCCGAACTGTTTCATGACCTCCAAACAGGTTTGCATGTAAAAGGTACAGTCACTAACATCACAGATTTTGGTGTCTTCGTGGACCTGGGTGGTGTGGAAGGACTGATCCATATCTCCGAGTTGTCGTGGGGACGCGTGTCGCATCCAAACCAAATTGTCAAACTGGGCCAGGAAATCAATGTTCAGGTATTGGATGTTTCTGCAGAACGTTGCCGGGTGGCTCTTAGTCTAAAACGGATGACACCTAATCTCTGGGAACACGCTTCAACTGATTTTCCGGCGGGCAGCATCCATAATGCTGTGATCACCAGTGTGATGTCGTATGGTGCCTTTGCGCGCATCGAAGTTGGCGTTGAAGGACTAATTCACGCCTCTGAAATGGTGCTTGAACCAAATCAAACTCCTCGAGAAATTCTCTTTGAAGGACAAGAGTTGAAGGCTCGTATTTTGCATGTTGATCCGGCACACCAACGGATGGGATTGAGTTTGCTGTTACAAAGTCCGTCATGAGGCTTGCCGTAAACCCATAATGTCAAAAAATTCTGAACCACAACGCGCCTACGAGTCGGAAGTCAGCGATGATTTGCTCGACCGGCTTGCGCGCTTTAATCAACACTTTGGGCGTTTCGTCCGTGATGTACTCGGCGTAGTATTAATCGCGGCGGCACTGATTATTCTTCTCGCACTGCGTGGATACACCCGAGGAGTGCTACTAACCCCCGGGGTGACGCAGCTTGCGCTGTGGTTTGGATGGGGGGCATACTTTGTTGTCATCGCGATTGGATATGCCGGATATGCTTTGCTTCGTCGCGGCGTAACCCCACTGCCCTGGGGACGACTCTTTGCCCTCGAAGTTGCGGCCTTTTTGACCTTAGGCTTGCTTGCCGCCATGAATGGCAATTCTCTGGTCAGAGCGGAAACAGGTGCAGATGGAGGGCGTATCGGTTGGGGAATGGTTACATTGTTTTGGCGGTTTGGGCAAACGGTCGGCACACTCTTAATGTTGATTCCATGGCTTCTCGCTTTGATGAGCGGATTCAACATATTGGCATTGATTGAACGTGCATTGACGCGACTTGCCGGTGAGAATCCGGCTGCAGAAACAATCATGCAGCCAGAAGTGCCGGAAGAAGCGCCCGTCGCGGAGGAGAAAAAGGAAAAGCAGCCACGCAAAAAGGCTGAACTATTGCCGCCTGAATTTAGAAAATCCCTGCATGTTTCAGAACATCAGGATAAAAAGCCTGCGGCGCCGCGTGAACGTAACGAGCGGTTGCCTTCACTGAATATTTTTCTGGCAGACCAGAATACGCGGCCCGATGAACGAACAATCAACCAGACGGCCGGCATGATCGAAAAGACATTGGCTGAATTTGGCATTGTTGCAACAGTGATTGGTTTTCGTGTAGGTCCGACCATAACGCAATTTGCCGTACAGCCTGGCTTTATGAAGCGAGGGGGAGGCACGACGGAAGAGGAAGCGCAACAAATCAAAGTTCGCGTTGCCCAGATTGCCTCTCTGCAGAAAGATCTGGCTCTTGCGCTTTCTGCGGAACGTTTACGCATTGAGGCGCCGGTCCCAGGTAAGCCATATGTCGGTATAGAAGTGCCGAATTCGCATACAGCTGTAGTACGAATGCGCTCTATTTTGGAAACCGATGTATTCCATAAAATTGGTACACCCTTGGCGATGGCGCTGGGGCGCGATGTCTCAGGTCAGCCTGTTGTTGCAGATTTGGCCCGTATGCCACATTTGTTGATTGCTGGTGCCACAGGCTCTGGGAAATCTGTGTGCATTACTGCGATAGCGGCTTGTTTGGCAGTGAATAATCCCCCTGAAGATTTGCGGATGATTATGATCGACTCAAAAATGGTTGAGTTGATTCGTTTTAATGGGCTGCCTCATCTTTATGGAAAAGTTGAAACAAATATTGAGCGTATTCTCGGCGTACTACGGTGGGTCGTTGTGGAGATGGAACATCGTTACCGTCTGCTCGAGGCTGCTCATACACGTGATCTGGAAACCTATAATCGCCGCCTGGCGCGCAAAAAAGAAAGTGCCCCACTCCCACGCCTTGTTGTTTTGATCGACGAGCTGGCGGATCTTATGATGTCCGCCCCAGATCAAACAGAGCATAATCTCGTTCGCCTCGCGCAAATGGCCCGTGCTACAGGGATTCATTTGATTGTTGCTACGCAACGCCCATCCACCGATGTGGTGACCGGTCTGATCAAAGCGAATTTCCCAGCCCGTTTGGCGTTTGCTGTGGCGTCGGGTGTGGATAGTCGCGTCATCCTTGACTATACCGGTGCGGAAAGTCTTTTAGGGCGCGGCGACATGCTTTTCCTCAACCCTGAAGTTGGGAACCCAATCCGCGCTCAAGGCGTCATGATTACCGATATGGAGATTGAACGCTTGATCTCTCATTGGCAGAAAACCGTAGACGCATCTTCGGAGGCGCCGCCTTGGGAAAAATTACTTACTGAGCCCGAGGAGAATGAAGATCAAGACTTGATCGAAAAAGCAGTTTCGATTGTTCGTCAGAGCCAGCGCGCCTCAGCTTCGTTATTACAACGACGTTTACGAATCGGTTATCCGCGCGCGGCTCGTTTACTCGATCAGCTAGAAGAGATGGATGTGGTCGGTCCGTCACAGGGTGGAGGCAAAGAGCGTGATGTTTTGATAGGTCCACTGGACGCTGATGAAGCGGAAAGCATCCAGTAGCAGGGCGTTTGCGACATTTGGAAATTCAAACATCTTTTGTTTGCTGTTATCATTATCCTAAATTATTTCTCAGAGGAGTTTGATGGAGAAAACTGTTAATCCTATGCCGATTAAAAAGACGTTTACAGATTATTTGCGCCTATGGTTCAAGTGGTTTCTGGATCCACTTGGCGGTTTTTTCAACCGATTGGGAATAACACCCAATATGATGACCATGTTGGGGTTGATTGGCAACACCATCGGTGCTTATTTTCTAGCGCGCGGGGAAATGTTGACCGGCGGGCTTTTTGTCTTGCTCATGACCCCTATTGATGCTTTAGACGGAACGATGGCGCGCTTGCGTGGTGAATCAGGTGATTTTGGCGCGTTTGTTGATTCGGTTACAGATCGCTACTCCGAATTAATTATTTATGGCGGTCTCTTGTATCATTTTCTTTCGTTAGGCCAACCGGTCGGTGGCTTGCTTGTATTTGGGGCTGCTGCAGGATCAGTACTAGTATCTTATGTAAAGGCACGGGCCGAAGCCTTGGGATATGAAGCGAAGGTTGGTATCTTGACGAGAGTAGAGCGTTATCTCGTCCTTGCGCCGGCGTTGGTTTTCAATCAACTTTTTATAGGCCTAGTGATCATTGCGGTGTTTGCGAACATTACTGCATTGCAAAGGATATGGCATGTTCGTAGCCAGGCACATGTAAAATTGAAAGGTTAGGAGATCTAAAATGCCAGATGGATTTTTTCTCGGTCCTCTTCATGTCCGATTTTATGGGATCATTCTTATGCTCGGTGCGGTGGCTGGGGCCTGGTTGGCGACTCGCGAAGCGAAACGCCGCGGATACAACCCTGAAATTGTCTGGGACTTGCTGACGTACTTGTTGATCGGTGGGATTATCGGTGCACGCGTTTGGCATATTCTTACTCCGCCTCCTTCCTCTGGCATTACCGCCAGTTGGTATTTTACACATCCTCTCGATGCACTTGCCATCTGGAAAGGTGGACTGGGAATTCCGGGTGCTGTGATCGGTGGTTTAATTGTTTTGTTCTTTTATGCCCGCCGGCATAAACTTGATTTTGCTGAGTGGACAGACATTGTTGCTCCCAGCATTGCACTGGGGCAGGCCATTGGACGTTGGGGAAACTTTTTCAACCAGGAGCTTTATGGCGCGCCGACCAGCCTTCCGTGGAAGATATATATTGATCCACAACACCGTCTGGCTGGTTTCTCAGAGGTTGAGTACTATCACCCCCTATTTCTTTATGAGTCGCTTTGGAATCTGGCAAATATGTTTCTGCTCCTCTGGGTTTCACGTCGGTTTGCGGATCGCCTGAAAAAGGGGGACCTATTCCTCGTCTATCTAATTACCTACCCAGTTGGTCGCTTCCTCTTGGACTTTTTGCGGCTCGATGCCTCGAGAGTTGCTGGTATCAACATCAATCAGACAGTGATGGCTGTGGTTGCAGTGCTTTCAGCGGCTGCTCTGCTTTGGCGGCATCGTCGCAGTACTTCATTGGCCCCGGCATAATGTCCCAAGGAGGGACTGTTGTCTTATTGACCGAAGGGCCGTCTATGCTATGCTACTCTGCGTTCATTGCACGATTTGCTAAGCAAATCGAGGTGAGAAATGATTGAAACGAATGACTTAAGCAAACAATTTAACAATGATTTCTGGGCGGTGGATGGTGTGACTCTAAATGTCCAACCCGGAAAAATTCTGGCAATCCTTGGACAGAATGGTGCTGGTAAAACAACGACTGTTCGCATGCTTACGGCTTTATTGCGTCCTACTCGCGGGTGGGCGCGGGTGGCTGGTTATGATGTTATCCAAAAGCCTCAGGAGATCCGCGCCAATGTAGGAGTGTTGACTGAGCAACATGGACTTTACATGCGGATGACTGGTAATGAATATCTCGAGTTCTTTGGCAAGGTTTATGGACTTGATCCACAGGCAAGAAAAAAACGCAGTGATTACTTGCTTCAGTACTTTGGTCTCGCCGAAGCTGCGGGACGTCGTTGTGGTGAATATTCGAAAGGGATGAAGCAAAAACTTGCCCTGGCGCGGGCCCTGATGCATAACCCGGCCGTGTTGCTGCTGGACGAGCCAACTTCTGCAATGGATCCAGAGTCTTCCCGGTTGGTGCGAGATGAGATCGCACGATTACGTTCCTCGCAACGAACCATCATTATTTGTACACATAATCTGTCCGAGGCGGAGGCATTAGCTGACTCAATTGCGATTATCTATCGCGGCAAGATTTTATTGAATGGCACCCTGGATGAATTAAAGCGAGTTGTTCTGGGACCCATTGAATATGAGGCAAAATTCGCTCAGGATTTTGATGCTGGTGAGCTGGAACTGCCCCAGGGAGTGACTTTGGCTTCTCGGAGTTCGGATAGTTTGCGGTTCCATGTAGAGGCGCCACAGCTAGTCAACCCGACGCTTGTACACGCGCTATCCTCTCGAAATGCTCCATTGGTTTCATTCCAGGAGGTTCCTAGAAAACTTGAGCAGGTTTACCTCAAAACGATGGCAGATGCGCAAGGGGTGGCCTATGCGATCTAACTCTTCCACCATTTGGATGGTGGCGCAACGAGAATTCATAGACCAGTTCCGTGACTGGCGAATCGTAGTGCCGATGTTTGTGTTGGTCACGTTGTTCCCGTTTATCGCAGATGATACCACCCGTCAGGCTGTAAATTTTATGAATCGCTTTGGGGGAAGTTTGATCCTGGATCACCTTATCCCGTTTGTCGTCCTGGTAATTGGTTTCTTTCCGTTGTCCTTCACATTAGTGGTGGCGCTTGAATCTTTTGTCGGCGAAAAGGAGCGCGGCACGATTGAGCCACTTCTAAGTTCTCCCATTGAAGACAGGCATATGTATCTGGGAAAGCTTTTGGTTGGCATTACCACTCCCTTGGTGTTCAGTTATGCGTCCATCGGAATTTATTTAATTTTAGTGTCGCATCGTAATGTGCAGTTTCCTGGTCCCTACATGCTTACCTTGATCCTGCTCTTGACCTTTGCACATGCCGTCTTGATGGTGAGTTCGGCCATTGTCATTTCCGTCCAGGCAACAACCATTCGTGCTGCAAACCTGCTTGCCTCTTTTGTTGTAGTACCGGTTGCATTCCTTTTGCAGGGCGAAACGGTCTTGATTTTTTGGGGCAATGAAGACGTGCTTTGGTTTGCGATCGTTGGTGTTACTTTACTGGCAACGCTGCTTGTCCGTCTGGGGCTTTCACATTTCCGCCGGGAATACCTGCTTGGACGTGAAATTGACACGGTTAATTTCAAATGGATTGGAAGAACATTTCGTGATCGTTTCAAAGGCCAGGCAACATCTGTGGTTGAATGGTATCGAACTGAACTTCCACTCACGTTGAGGCAGCTACGTCAGCCACTCATGATTGTTGTTGGACTTAGCATCATTGCAGGGATTGCGAGTTATGTGTGGGTCATTAAAAATGTTCCTACGTACATCGATCTCACCCCTGAGCGCGTTGATCAGTTTAAGACATTTATCGCAGATAACCTGACGAATCTCGACTCATTGGGTGAGCAACTTCCCGCACCTGTGTTGTTCTTCCATAATGCACGGACAACTGTTGCTTTTTTGCTGCTTGGCTTAGTTTCATTTGGCACATTGGGGTTGACGTTATTTGTTGGAAATATTGCACTCGTCGGAGGAGTGCTTGGCGCGGCGCATTTAGTTGGCTATTCACCTCTGCTGGCGTTTGCCGCCGGGATTTTGCCCCACGGGATCTTTGAGTTATCAGCAATTGTTTTAGCTACCGCAGCCATGCTAAAAGCCACAGCGCAGTTGGTCACCCCTCAACCCGATAAAAGTCTTGGAGAGACCCTATTGCTCTCTCTCGCAGATTGGTTTCGTATTTTTGTGGGCATCGTTCTACCGTTCCTTGCAATTGCGGCGGTAATTGAAATTTATGTGACACCTTTATTAATTAAGCTGGCATTTCCATATTTGTAACAATGAGTTTCCAATGGCAAAAGTCATTATTCTCGGTTCTTCGAATGCAGTACCGTCCATCAACCATGAGAATACCCATCTGGTTATTATTGGTAAGGAGCGCACCATCCTTGTGGATTGTGTGAGCAATCCTATTGTTCGCCTCGAACAGGCTGGTGTGGATTTTAATGATCTAACGGACATCGTTATTACACATTTCCACCCTGACCATGTTTCGGGCGTGCCACTTTTGCTTATGGACATGTGGCTCATGGGGCGCACCAAGCCAATTAATATTTATGGTTTGCATTACACCATGGATCGCCTTGAAGACCTAATGGGATTCTATGGCTGGGATGAATGGCCGAATTTCTTCTCAGTTGGTTTTTACCGTTTACCTGAATCAGAGATGGCGTATGTACTTGATTCTACAGAATTCAAGATTTATTCCTCACCTGTCCATCATATGATTCCTACGATTGGTTTGCGTGTAGAATGCAAAAATCCAGGCAAAATCTTTGCTTACTCATGCGATACAGAGCCTTGCGAGCAAACGGTTCGACTCGCTGGCGGGGTAGATATTCTCATCCATGAGGCTGGGGGAGCCACTTTTGGACATTCCTCCGCTGAACAGGCCGGCGAAATTGCCACAAAGGCCGAGGTGGGCAAGCTATATTTAATCCATTATCCAACTGGACGCTTTGCCAATGGTAATATTGCCATAGAAGCCAGTAAGACTTATAAAGGCGAAATTATTATTGCCAAAGATTTTATGACGATTGATCTTTAAATAACTTCCCCTCTCCGTTTCGAAGAGGGGTGTGGAATTTACCAGCCGTTGATGTATGGCTCCCATTCACGATAATCATTCAAATGTCTGCCAAAAATATAGCTCGCACTTGCAGGTGGCTCCTTCGGAATATGGAGCAGCTTCATGTGAACTTCTTCTACTTTACGTCCACCTTTGCGATGATTGCAGGGAGGGCACGCCGCTACAACGTTTGTCCAAATGTGTTCACCACCCAGATGGCGCGGGATCACATGATCAACAGTCATACCTCCATCACGTTTTCCGCAGTACTGACAGGTATAATTGTCGCGGCGGAATACCTCTCGGCGTGTCAATTTGACGTGTGGGCGTGGCCGATGCACCTGGTTCTCCAACCGGATCACGGAGGGGCGCGGCAGCAATTGTTTTACTGTACGAATGTGCCCGCGTCCATTCACGACCATATCCGCTTTGCCCGCCAGGAGTAATCCTACCGCCCGTCGCGTGGTGCAAATATTGATCGGTTCAAAATTAGCATTTAGCACTAAAACAGGTTCGTGCATGCTCTCTCCACAACAGGCACGATTATACTGCCGATTTTTTGAATTCGTAAAACAGGCCTTTGCTCATGTAATGAAGTTGTCACCCACCGGGCCGGATTACTAAATCCAGCTTAGCCGGACTGATTGGTAGGCGAGTAATGAAGGTATTGATTGCCGGCGGATCGGGCTTTCTTGGGACTGCCCTGAAAAAATCTCTCCTTAGAACTAAACATGACGTGTTTATATTGACGCGGGCTGCTCCAAAAAATCCGCATGAAATCCAGTGGGATGGAAAAACAGCAAATGGGTGGGGGCGTATGATCAACGGAATGGATGGAGTGGTCAACTTAACAGGATTTGGGCTGGAACACTGGCCGTGGACCCAGCGTCAGAAGCAAAGATTTGTCGAGTCTCGCGTCACTCCCGGGCTTGCGCTTGTCACCGCGATACAAAACGCATCGCACCGCCCGCGCGTCTTCCTTCAAACTTCTGGTATTAACCGCTATGGTCTACGCGGGGAAGGAACTGCGGATGAATCCACACCCCCAGCGGGTGATTTTCTGGGGCAGCTTACTGTGCAATGGGAAGATGCCACCCAACCCGTTGAAGAGCTTGGCCTGCGCCGCGTGATCGCCAGAAATGCAGTGGTTCTCTCTCGCCGCAGGGGGTTGTTTCCGCTCATGGCACTCGCCCCACGCCTCTTCCTTGGCGGAAAATTTGGCGATGGTAAACAAGCCATGCCATGGATCCACATTACAGATCAAACGAACGCGATGCACTTTTTACTGGAGAATGAAAACGCACGTGGTCCATTCAATTTAATTTCACTCGAGCCCACATCCAGTGCACAATTTATGCGTGTTGTTTGCCAGACTCTGCATCGTCCTTACTGGTTCCATGTTCCCAAATTTCTATTAAGAATGATACTAGGGGAAATGAGCGTTCTATTAACCGAAGGACGCTACTCACAGCCCAAACGTTTGATAGAATTGGGCTTCCAGTTTCAGTACGGAAAGTTGGAAAATGCGATGGAGGACTTGCTCGCCTGATGGAGACCTGCTGGATCTACAAGTTGGCTCCGCTCTAGATTATTTATCATCTAGGCAGCCACCATCCGCTACAATGAGTGCGGTATAATTAGAACAATTGTTCTAAAGAAAGGAGAAGGCGGTAGTCCTCGATAGGCTTTCACCGCCTAAAATAATATGAAACGTTTACTGATTTTGGCTTGCCTGCTTCTGGCAGCCTGTGCTCCCTCTGTTGCCCCTCAGCCCATCCAAGCAGGTCCAACAGCGTACATAGATCCGTCTTATCCCACTGTCGAATCGGCGCCACAGACTTTGATGCAGACCTCTAGTGGTATTCAAGTCCGCGCCGACCGTGCCTGGAGGGACGGCAAACAAGTGAATGTGGATGTGTGCTTCACTTTGTTGGATGCATCTGATTGGACTGTTTCAACCGCGAGCTTGCAATATCCCGGTGGATCTCTTACAGATTTTGGCTCGACTATGCTGAGCTTGCAGGAACCAACAGAAGGTCAATCTGGGCAGCGCTGCGACACGCTTTTCTTTCTTAATGTTCCACCTGATGCGGATCTTTCTAACATGATTATCACGATTGATGCAATTGGCTCGACGCCTCGTGCTGAAGATTATTGTATGATTTATATGCCCAAGATTCAGCAGGCCCTGAACGAACGTGGCGTTGCTATTACGCTCGATTGTCCAGATGTCAATGGGCAGCGGACAATGCAAGTTGTAAGCAAACCAGATACCATGTCACAGCAAGATGCGGAGCAGCTCGTCTACAGTGAAGAGTTTTTCACCGTCAAGGGTCCGTGGTCGTTTACCTTCAATCTTGGTCAGTGATGTTGTCCACAGGACTGCTTCGCGTGTATAATCGGCGCATGTCAGGCTCCCAGTTCGTTAGTAGATACTATTATCACACCCACACGTAAATTTGCGGTGGTGTGTACCAAACGCGCCCACCATCGCGGGCGCGTTTTTGTTTGTCAATTTTTGGGATGATGGAACTTGCTTCATCCCCGTCGGCTTGCCGGCGACTGCCCATGGAGGTTTAGATGAACATCGAAGAACAAGTTGAACTGCTCATGCAGGGGACGGAATATGGTGATGAAGAATTGAAGAAGGCGATGACCAACGAGTTGCGCCAGCGATTACTCGACGCGCAAAAAGAAGACAGGCCGTTGCGGGTGTATTGTGGCTTTGACCCCACGCATGTTGATCTTCATCTGGGACATACGATTCCAATGCGTAAGCTTCGTCAATTCCAAGATTTGGGTCATGATGTGACATTTCTAATCGGAAGCTACACAGCCCTGGTGGGTGACCCTTCGGATAAGAACAAAGCCCGTCCAATTCTGACTGAGGAACAAGTAACTATAAATTCACGAACCTATGCTGAACAGGCTTTCCGAGTACTTGATCCCGAGAAAACAAAGATCCGTTACAACGGCGAATGGTTGAGTAAATTATCACTCGTCGACTTGATTCGCCTCGGACAAAACTTCACCGTGCAGCAATTTTTGGCACGTGACAACTTTGCCAAACGCTTTGAGGCGGGTGAGCCAATCTTTTTGCACGAAACATTCTATGCTTTGATGCAAGGTTACGATGCGGCAGCCATGCAAACCGATGTACAGGTTGGTGGCACAGAGCAATTGTTCAACATTATTGTCGCAGGGCGCAAATTGCAGGAAGCGCTGGGACAAAAACCACTTGTTGGAGTTACTATGGGCATCCTGCCCGGTACTGATGGTGTCCAACGGATGTCCAAATCAACAGGCAATATCGTGCCAATTAATACCGGCGCTGAAGATATGTATGGCAAGCTCATGTCCATACCTGACTTGGCAATGGGCAAGTATATGCGTCTGGTCTCCCGCTGGAGTCCGCATGAAATTGAGTCGATGGAAAAGGAAGTTGAGTTAGGTAAATTGCATCCACGGGATGCAAAGATGAAACTTTCATTTGAGATTACAAGTATTTTTTACAGTGAAGCTGAAGCACAAAAAGCACAAGACGCTTTTGTAAAAACGTTCCAGCAAAAAGAAACCCCTGATGAGATGCCAGAATTTGAATTGCAATCTGACCAGACCGTCTTGGATGTGATCCTGGCTGCGAAAATGGCTGCCAGCAAAAGTGAAGCGCGACGCCTGTTTGATCAAAAGGGTGTGCGCTTAGACGGTGAGACAATTGAACGAGGGGACGTGACTTTTCCGCATCCAGGTGTATTACAGGTTGGCAAACGGAAGTTTTT
>DATFQC010000069.1:0-7782 GCA_035264425.1 Anaerolineales bacterium | reverse complement strand
AATGAAACGCACTCTTTTTATCATTCTTGCAGTTGTCGCCGTATTCCTGGTTATTGGGATTAGCTTCACGAGTCTTACTACTCCCAGAGTATCACAAACATTTAGCACAATCAGTGGTGAGTTGCCCGCAGATGGGCAATCGTATGGCCTTGGCGGTGGCAGCGCTGCGCCAGCTCTGGAAGCCCCTCTGCCAGCCTCCGATGCTGCCAGAAACGCGGTGGATAGCTTTAGCACTACAGGGCAGGTTGCGCCGGAACGACTCGTCATCGAGAATGCCGACTTGAGCATTATCGTCAAAGACCCAAAGGTGCGCATGAAAGAGATCAGCGATCTCGCCAAGGAAATGGGCGGGTTTGTCGTCTCTTCCAACGTGTATCAGAATACCTCTTCTACAGGGAAGCAAGTGCCCCAGGGTAGTATTGTCATCCGTGTGCCATCAGAGAAGTTGGATGAAGCCCTGGCAAAGATCAAAGAAGGCGCCATCGATGTTCCTACTGAAAACCGTTCAGGGCAGGATGTGACCAGCCAGTACGTGGACCTGCAAGCGCAGCTCACGGCCAAGCAAGCCGCAGAAAAGAAACTGCTCGAGATCATGGATAAAGCAACCCGGGCAGAAGATGTGTTGGCTGTCTATATACAAGTGCAAACTGTTCAGACCGAGATCGAACAGTTGAAGGGACAGATCAAGTATTTGGAAGAATCTGCCGCACTTTCCGCAATCAGTGTGCAATTGATCGCCGAGGAAAGCACTCAGCCGATTGTGGTTGGTCCATGGAAGCCCGAAGGTGCCGCCAAACAAGCCATTCAGGATTTGATCTTCTTCTTCCAAAATTTTGTAGATCTTTTGATCCGCTTCGTCCTGTTGACACTGCCGGCGCTGGTCCTGATCGCCATCCCGTTGTTCCTGGTCTATCTCGTGGGACGCGCTGTCTATCGTCGGGTTCGCAGATCGAGAGTTGATGTCGATGAAGCGAAAAGTGAAGATGTGAAAAAGTAGTTTTCCTCTCAATGATGAGACCTGACAGGTACCCTGTCAGGTCTTTTGTTTCCATCCTACTGCGTAAGCATGTATAATTTTCCTCAATGGATAAACTTGCTCACGAGGCGCAGACATTGTTTAATGTTCATCTCAACGGGCGTCAAGTGATGGCATTGACCGCCTATGAAAGGGAATTACTGGAGTGGAATCAAAAGTTCAACCTGACTGCCATCCGTGATTCAGAATCCATCCGTACGAAACATTTTCTCGATTCATTTTCCTGTGTTCTGGCCTGGAAAACCTCGCCGCCCACTCAACTGATTGATATTGGCACAGGCGCGGGCTTCCCAGGCATTCCCCTTAAAATCCTTTATCCAAATTTGAAGTTGACTCTCGTGGAATCGGTTGGCAAGAAAGCCATGTTTTGCCAGCACATTGTCCACGTGCTGGGGCTGGAACACGTGGACGTGATCCAATCCCGCGCGGAGGATCTGGGACAAAAGCTGGAACACCGCGAAAAATATGACTGGGCAGTGGCGCGCGCAGTTGCAAACCTCAATGTGCTGACCGAATATCTCATTCCATTGGTTAAAGTCGGTGGGTCAATGCTTGCTCAAAAAGGGGAAAGCGGACCCGCCGAAGCGCAGTCCGCTGAAGAGGCGATGAAACTACTGGGTGGAAAACTGAAACAGTTGATCCCGGTCAATTTGCCGGGCGTAGCGGATGACCGTTACCTGGTCGTTGTGGAAAAGGTTGCGGCAACGCCCCCCAGATATCCGCGCAAACCGGGCATCCCAATGAAGCAGCCGTTGTGAACGCTAGCGACTTTCCTCTACGATCGTAATCTTGTCTTCCTTATTGGGGATAATGCACAGAAACTCAAACGGCTCTGCGCCAGTGTTCTGATAAGAATGGATGGCACCTTCGGGGATGAAAACCACATCACCTGTTTTGACATGATGAGTTTCTTGACCGATGGTGATCGTCGCTTCGCCGCGCAGAACGTATTGTTCATGCTCCAATGTATTGGTATGACGCGGCATCCCGCCTCCCCGTTGCATGGAAAATTTTCGCAATGCAAAGTTGGGGCCTTCCTGCGAGGAGATCAGGACCTGGATGGTGGTATCCTTTCCGGCAGTGACGTTTTTGGCTTCAACCTCATTAGAATGTTTGATAGACATGTAGTTCTCCTTCCGTCATTGCGAGCGGAGCGAAGCAATCACACAGTAATAGGGAGATTGCTTCGTCGTCGCTCCGCTCCTCCTCGCAATGACATAATAATTTAGGGTGTCCCCGTATTCGTCGGCCAAGGCGTGTAGGTCGGTGCAATAGGCAATGACAAGGTTGGCAGGATCGTCATGGTCGACAAGGGAGTTGACGTAGAGAAGGGTGTCTTGGTCAGGATCGGCGTCTGTGTGATCGTGGGAGTGGAAGTTGAGGTGCCATTCCTGCCCAGCAGGCCCAGGGTGAACACCGCAGCAGCCCCCATCACCAGCACAATACTCGCAATGATCCCGATGATCCAGGGCATCCAATTCACATTCTTCCTGACCACCAGCTTGAAATTGGGAGGCACGGCGATCAGCACCACGGTTATGTTGTCATGTCCGCCTCGTGAGTTGGCAAGCTCGATCAAGGCCCGGGCGGCTTCCTTCACATTTGGCTTGGAGCGGATCACCTCCAGGATTTCATCGTTCCAGACAAGGTCGGTGAGCCCGTCGCTGCATAAAAGCAAAATATCGCTGGGCTGGAGTTGCAGTCCCTGGTTGTTTTCGGCGTGTTGATCGCCTTCATCATTAAATAACTTCAGACGAAAATCGGGGTCAGGTGGCGTCGGGGAACCCAAATAGCGTCGGATAACATGTACATTCGGATGCTGACGCGCCATCTCGGGTGTAAGAACACCTCGTTCGATCGCCTCCTGCACCCAGGTATGATCCACAGTCAACTGTTGAATACGCCCGCCGCGGACGAGATAAATGCGTGAGTCACCTACGTACGCCGTATGAAGTTTATCGCCAACGATCCAGGCGGTGGCGCACGTCGACCCCATCCCTTTCAAATTCTCATTAGACTCAGAGTGCGCAGCAATGGCATCACTGGCTTCAATCACAGCCTCTTCGATCGTGCGCCGAATGTGATGACCGTCGCTTCTGGCAATCACTTGCATCATATGATTGACTGCCAACTCGGCAGCCACTTCCCCTGCCCGATGTCCGCCAATGCCATCTGCAAGGACCGCAAAGACTACCGGTGTTCGGTCGCGCTTATCCAGCACAAACGATGCCACGGCATAACGGTCCTCATTATTCTTGCCCGTCATACCGGCATGCGTTTGAGCATCGACATTCAGATGAGCGCGCGTGACACGTATCATACAGATTTCTTGGAGATGATCTGCGGTTCAGACTGAGCCGGCGGCTGGTTCAGATCAAAGCGGTACATCAACTGCCCGAAATTAATCCTGTCTCCATGCACCAGGCGGCGACCTTCACGCGTGACAGGTTCAAAATTGACCCACGTGCCCGCGACCGAGCCATGATCATAAATGAGAAAGTCACCGTCTTCTGTCCGTTTGATGCGGGCATGTAACGAGGAAATGGACGGGTCATCGAGAACGCGCATGGATTGAACGGGATCAGTACCAAATGTCATTTCCTTTCCCAAGACCGGAATCGGGGAGGCGGTTGCAGGCTCGCCGCCATTTGTCAAGCGGGTCAGGTAAGCAGGCGCTTCAGGCACACGGCTGACCGGCCTGGGCCGAAACCAGATTGTGCGCCGCGGTCCTGTTTTGGACCTTTTTGTAGCAGCAGCCGGCGGTTCCGTCAATGCGACAACGGGTTGTGTCAACGGGTCTTCAAACTGCTTGCGCGTCTGACGCCGTTTCTTGAACAATCCGCCACCCACTACTCCTCGTAACAGAATGAGCAGTAACGCCAGACCGGCTAATCCGATTGCACCCAGGACCAGATAGGAACGATAACGTGCCAGCAGAGCCTGTACCCCTCGAGGTGGCTGTACGACCGTTACCGAGACAGGAATACCCATGCTGGATTTTTGCAGCCCCAAGGCATCCTCTACTTCGACGATGATCTCATGTTGACCGCTTTTGTTGTAAAGGCTCAGGTCCCATGTGAAGCTTTCGAACGGCTTGGAAGTATTCTCATCCACAACCTGGCCATCTACATAGAGAGTAGTTCGCTTCAAAGCGCGCGGATGCTCATCAGGGAATTCAACGAGTATGTCTATCTTTTGTTGCTTGGGCACCAGCACATCTGCATAGAGATCATCGGCTGGTGGCTCTCGTTTGATTTGCAGCGGTGGTGAAACGAAGATCGGATTGGGCGGTTGAATATCCACGCTAAATGTTTGATCTGGCGCAGAGATCGTTCCCTGGGGTGATTTCACCTCCAGCCCAAGCTTATGATCACCGGCAGATAGGAGTGAAGAAGTATAGGTCAGCTTGTAAAGATGACGCAAAGGAGCGAAATCTACTGTGAGGTCAGGGAAAGATTCTTTTCCTGAGAAAGCAAAAAATGTCCCACTGGTTTGCGAAGCCATTGACTTGAAGGCGTTCGCGCTGGCTGTGACGAAATATTGTTCTGCATCCACAAACCAGACATAGACACGGACTTTCGAATCCACGGCGCTCTTGATCAGCGGTGCGATCGTATTATCAATATTCGGGTCATCCATGTGCGGCGTAACAAACAGGATGGCGCGCTTCATGCCGGACTGTGGCGTGGTGGCAGTCACGGTATCCAACGCGATGGAAAGAGTTTGCAAATTGGGGGTAGTGTTGCGAAAATCAGGCTTGAACGAATCGAGGCTGACGAACCAATCTTTGGCATTGGCATGGGTGATGAGTGACCCCGACAACGAGACCAGGCTCAAGTCATCACGTGATTCGGCGGGCTGGGAACCCATCCATTGGCCCAAGGCTTCTACTATTTTTGTGAAGCGCTGAACTGCGTTCCCGTCCCGTACCGAGAGAGCCGGTCCAGGATTGATCGCGACGACCAGTTGAACCGCCGCGTCAGACTCGGTCAGGGTATCGACCGGACGCGGCTGTCCATCTTCATACGTTGTCAAATCAGCTGGCTTGAGTCCGGTTGTAAATTTGCCAGTTGCATCATAGACATCCAACAGGGCAGTGACTTGAGGAAATTTTTCCACATCTACTGAGGCAATTTCAGCATAAGCCTGCGAAGCGGTTTGGGCGCGCACGAACCCCGAAGGAAGTGTAAGCAAGCTTACACTGAGAAGAAACGCAAAAATTCTACGCATTCGCCTCAAGAACTGCAGGAGGGTTATCCTGTGGCTTTGCCGTCAGGCGCATATACGTGAGAGTCCAGGCGGACTCGGTATAGGCTGTGATAATCCCGTTGAGCACCCAGGCAACTGGAATATAAAGACAAAGACAAATGCCTGCGAAAATCATGGGGTTCCAGCTCTGAGCCTTGCCTACAGCAAATGCAATGGCTGCAGGGACCACAATCGCCAAAACTGGCAGGGCAACAATGATACCCACGATCACTCCGATAACAGCCAGAATGATTGCCATCAAAATGATAGGACCCAGATTCGCGCGGAACACCTCCCAACCGCGGCTGATCGCGGGAAGAACGGGCAAATCTTCCAGCACGATGGCATTCTCCGCCTGGCGGATGATCATGCTGACAACAAACATCACGGTCACAAGCAGACAGAAACAACCAATGAGAAGCGGCACGATTCCGAATACTCCAACCCGAGCGGCGTCATTCCCATTGCTGGCAGAAATCGCGAACGCAGCTCCTGCACCGATCAAGAGTGCTAACACGATCAGGACCGGGATGGCAACAATCAGCGACAAACCAAAAACTCGCCAAAAATAAGGCATACTCTCACTGAACAACTGACCGAAGATCAGCCTTTCAGCGCCTGCCTCTGCCTGCGAGGTGCCACGGATTAATCCGACTCTGCCGATTGTGCCCAGAAAAACAGTCACCGCCCAAATCAATAGAAGAACGATGCATCCGACGACGATGAACATTGTCAAATTTTGTCGGATGATCTCGAAAATACGCATCAGCTCCGGCGGGAAATTCGGCTGACCACCGCTTCCTCCGCCACCACCGCCTGAATTGCCACGGAAATTGCTGCTGCCGCGGCTGCATCCTGCGAAGATGCCAAAGATCCACAAGATTTTGTGTTTCCAAATGATTTGCCAGGCCCGAGAGAGGACTTCTCCAAAGTTGAAATTCATTGTGACTCCTTTACAATGTTGCTTCCACGGTTCCCGGAAGCGGCGGCGATATAAGACTGCGTGTGAAGTGTAGATAAGTCAATACCCATGCAGATTTTGTAAATATCATCGAAAATCCGCTAATGAACGCAAACAATGGAATAAAAACAAGTGTCCACAAAATTGAGATCGACAATATGGGCCAATCGGGTTGGTGCTCCATGAAACTGAATGGCACCAGAACGAATGGGATCATCATGGGCATCATCAACGCACCTGTAACAAGTCCGATTCCAAAATAAACCAACAGAGTCATTAAAGTAAAAGAGGGAAGGTTATTTCGTAACAAGCTCCAACCTTGCCTGGCAGCCTCCATTACCGTCATGTTATCAACAATAATTCCATTCGTGGTTTGTTCCATCCAGACGATGGAACCAAATAGCAAAGGGTACATTAAGAGAGTCAAAGGCATCATGCAAAGTGCTGCCAATCCGAATGTGAGGATCGTCAACAAAAAGATAAAGCTTTGAATAATGAGATTTATCAGCATCGTACCGGCCGCGAATAAAAGCATAAGACCCAGCACACGCCAGAAAAAAGGGAAACTTCGCCTGAGCAAATCAATCGCTGAAATATTTTGGCCATTCTCAGTTGCGTCTAAAACGCCTAACGTAAGAGATGTTTGCACAAGTACATGAATTGGATATAACACTACTATAAAAAGTAAAAATACAATAATATACACAACCATTAATATGAGTATGGGTCTCAAATCGATTTTTGAATTTTGCATTAATACGGGAAAAAGAATTGGAGAAAACATGAGCGGAAACATGATTGACACAAAAAAACTAAACGAAATTCCAATGACCCACAGCACCTTATGTTTCCATGTAATTTGCCAGGCACGGCTTAATACTTCCCCAAGGTCAAAGTTCATTGCTACTCCCATTCAATAGTGGCGGGTGGCTTGCTCGTAATATCATACACCACGCGGTTTATTCCGTCTACTTCGTTGACGATGCGGTTTGACACCCTCGCCAGCAGGTCATGCGGGAGGCGCGCCCAGTCGGCAGTCATGAAATCCTCGGTCGTCACAGCCCGGATCGCGGCGGCTTCCTGATAGGTCCGCTGGTCTCCCATGACACCGACAGAGCGAACGGGCAACAAAACCACAAAAGCCTGGGAGGTTTCCGCTTTTTTCCCTAAAAAACCTGCCTTGGATAATTCTTCGAGCAGGATCGCGTCCGCCGCCCGCAGACGGGACACACGCTCAGGCGTCACTTCCCCGAGGCAACGCACGGTCAAGCCCGGACCCGGGAATGGCTGCCGCCAGACCAACGATTCAGGCAACCCCAGCGCTTCTCCCACCGCCCGCACCTCATCCTTAAACAAGTATCGCAACGGCTCGACCAGTTCAAACTGCATATCTTCAGGCAACCCGCCGACGTTATGGTGCGACTTGATTCGTTCGGCTTTATCCCGCTCCGGCCCCGAGGACTCAACGACATCCGGATAAATCGTCCCCTGTACCAGAAACCTGGGTTGACCTACTTGCTTCGCCTGGCCTTCGAAC
>DATFQC010000068.1:0-2642 GCA_035264425.1 Anaerolineales bacterium | reverse complement strand
AGGGTTTCAGGGGCCGGAGGCGGAAGAGTCTTGTAGATCAGGCAACCGGGCGCGGTTTCCACTTTAATGTGGTCGCCAGCGCGGGTGCGAATCCCATCGAAGGGAGAGGCCGTGTAGTGTGGTGTGACACCTGCGCTACCGCCACCCAACACTTGAGCGGTGCGCGCGTAAGGTCCAATAACGGCAATTGATTTGGTTTTTTGAAGCGGAAGAAGATTATTTTCGTTCTTCAAAAGGACTATCGCTTCACGCGCTGCCTCGCGAATAATTGCACGATGCTCCGGTTTGTTTTCCGCACGTTCGGGTTGGAGTTCGGGATTTTCGAATAAACCTGCTTTTTCAATCACCCCCAGCAGTCTGCGGACTTTGTCATCGAGCGCTTCCAGCGTGAGCGTTCCATTGTCCAGGGCTTTTTGCACGATCTCTTTTGCCATCCAACGGGCCTTACCGGGCATTTCCAGGTCTAGCCCACCTGCAGGGACCGCCTCGTCATAGGTTCCAAACCAGTCAGACATGACAATGCCATCAAATTTCCATTCGCCTTTGAGAATCTCTTTGAGCGTGTGATCGTTTTCGCAGGCATACGTGCCATTGACACGATTGTAGGCGGACATGACGGCCCACGGTTTTGAATTGCGGATGGCAATTCGAAAGGGTTCCAGATAGATCTCGCGCAGCGGCCGTTCATCCACTTCAGAACTCATCGAGAAGCGTTCAAATTCCTGATCATTGGCGACAAAATGTTTGATACAGGCACCCCTGCCTTTATCCTGAATCCCTTTGATGTACGCCGAAGCCAGCATGCCGCTCAGGAACGGATCTTCGGAGTAACATTCAAAGTTGCGTCCTGCGATGGGGGTGCGATGGATATTAACGGTGGGAGCCAGCAGGATGTGCGCGCCCTTGGCCTCCACTTCATCGGCCAGTACGTTCCCAACTTTTTCAACAAGTTCTGGATTCCAGGTTGCCCCGAGGGCGATACCCACGGGTGTAGCAACAGATTCTGGGCCCATGTTGCCCCAGGCACCGCGCGCGCCGTTCGGGCCATCCGTCGTTTTGAACTGTGGGATTCCAAGCCGCGGCACAGCGACACTATGCCAGAGATCTGCGCCAGCCAGCATGGAAATTTTTTCATCAAGGGTCAATTGAGAGAGAAGATCATCGATACGAGACATGAAAGATTCCTGGAAACAAAAAGTGGTAAGTAGGGAGACTAGAGATCTGCAAAGGTGATGAGTTTAATGTTTTGCGCTTCAATGGCTTGTTTGATGGCCGACTCAGTAAGGATTTTTAACTCTCTTTCGCGCTGGAAGTTATAGACGGACTCTTTTGCAAATGCATCGTCCACATAACCAGGATGGCACATGATTTCGCTTTTGCCTTCTTCAACACTGGCGATGATACGTAGCAAGTCTTCTTCAGTCGCCGTTTTATCGTAGAAATTGACAAAGAAGACATCTGGTCTACGCGGGTTGAATTCCTGCATCAAATCAGGAACGTGTTTTGCCGTCTCTTCAATTTCGCTCGATACTTCTGTGAATGGAAAACGGATCGCGCAGTCATATTCCTGTGCGAGCTCCAGCATGCCGCGGAAGAGATTTGGCGAAAAATAAGAAGAATGATGATGGGAATCAATATGGGTAGGCCTTCGTCCTGAGGCTTTAATAAACGCTTCGATTTGAAAGCGCCATTCTTTTTTGACTTCATCCATATTGAGACTTGTCAAGTGCTCAACCAAGGGTGTGTATTTGAAGAAGTTGCCGTTTTCGTCCACAATGGACGGAACCGAGTCGGGTGCGGAAATGGGTCTGCCCATGGTGAGCACAAGATGCACTCCCATGCCAAGGTTGGGAGCCTTTTTGAGCGCGATCGCAATATCATCTGCTGTGGTAGGGATATTCATCATGCATGTCGTGGACGTCACCACGCCGTGTAGATGAGCTTCACGAATGCCGTGTGAAATTTCAGGTGTGCGTCCGTAATCGTCAGAGTTGATAATGAGTTGTTTCATAGTTTCTTTCTATCATCGTATTTAGTAAACTTCGGTCTCGCTCATTGCAAGAGTGTTATAAGTCAACACCTTTCAAATATTGAGCGTAGAAATCGAGCAGGAAAGGCACCGGGCCTTTATAAAACTCCTCCGGGTCCACTTCAAATTTTGCATAGTCAGGAATCGGTTTTACCTGAGGCCTGGTCGCCGCAAATTCCTGTATCACTTTTGCATGAGGTTTGAGAGAACCGTCCGGACGAACCAGGCCAAAAAAACGTTCGTGTTGAGAGTTGTTACAGGGGGGTAAATCCCATAGTTCTGGAATGTAATCTGCATAGCACCACAGCATTGCGCCAGTGGCACCACTGTGTTGAAGTTTGGGAAGTGTCAGACGAATAAATTCGGCAAAGTCTTCTTCAGAGGCCATATATTGTTCACGTTCCCGGCCATTGGTTTCCGTCCAGGTCATCATGTGAGAGGGTTCACCCGGCTGAGCTGTACAGCCCCCAAACTCCTCCATCAAAATCGGCTTGCCAGCGAGCGCGGCGGTCACCGCGCAGGTAAATGGAACAAAATCGGCATCCAGTGGCTTGCGTGCCCAAGGCGTATACATGGGATATGAATGCATGACGGCAATATCCGTATTCTTGTA
>DATFQC010000067.1:0-3654 GCA_035264425.1 Anaerolineales bacterium | reverse complement strand
AGGGTCATACAATCTTGGGATGAGATAGGTCATCGTCGTTTTGCCCGCGCCGGAAGGACCGACTAGCGCGATCAGACCACCAGGCCGCGCCGTAAAGGAGACATCTTCCAAAGCGACCTCTCGTGCCTGAGACGCTTCGCGGAATTCCGTTTCGCCTTCGGCTGAGTCAGAGTCGCTTTTTTCTTCCTGACCATTGACCTTCGGCGACACTTGCACCGGACGCACGTCCAGATGTTGACCATTTCCACTCTTTGCCTTGGTCTTCTGTCCATCATCCGCACTTGCACCTGGTGCCGGTACAGGTGTGGTTGGTTTTGCCAGCGACAGGACCGCGCCCACGTCTTCCATCCGCCCATAACGTTTGACATCCTTGAGCAGTTTGGATTCATCCACACGATAGTTGAAGGTAACGTGATCGAATTCGAGTTCGCCCCGGACATCCTGCAGGGGAATCGCGTTTTCTTTTTCGGGGATGTCCGTCGGCAGATCGATCACTTCAAACACGCGCTCGAAACTGACCATTGAGGTAGAGAACTCCACCGGCGCCCCTGCCAGTCCCTGCAGCGAGCTATAGAGTTGACTGAGATACGAGCCAAATGCAACGATCGTTCCCACAGTGAAGACATCGGTGATAACAAAGTACCCGCCCAGACCATAGACCAGCGCCGTGCCTACCGCGCTGACCAAACCAATGATGACAAAGAATCCGGAGCCAATGACGGCACGGCGGATGCCGATATCCCGCACGTTGCCCGCGCGTTCACGGAAGCGGGCCTCTTCTTCCTTCGTGCGACCGAACAACTTGACGAGCAGCGCGCCGCCGATATTGAGAGTCTCATTCATATGGGCATTCATCTGCGCGTTCATCTCCATGCCTTGGCGGGCAATATCGCGCAGGACATTTCCGAGTCTGCGGGCCGCGATAATGATCAGCGGCAGGATAAGCACACTGACAATGGTCAGACGCCACTCGAGTGTGAGCATGATCGCCAGCAAGGCAATCGCTTCGATGATGTTCGTCACGATATTGACAATGGTATTGCTGATGGCGTTCTGCGCGCCGACCACGTCATTGTTGAGGCGCGACATCAACTCGCCTGCTTTCGTATTCGTGAAAAACCGCAGGGACATACGCTGAAGCCGTGCGAAAAGAGCGGAGCGCAGATCATAGATCACGCCCTCCCCCACCGTCGCGTTCAATCGTCGCTGGATAACGTTGATCCCGCCCTCCACCGCAGGGATGAGCAACAGGGCTACCGCAAGCAAAATGAGTCGATTTATATCCTTTGCAGGAAGCACCACGTCGATCATGTTGCGGAAAATGAGCGGCGTGAGCAGGGACAAGCCTGTCGTCAGAAGAATCGTGACCAGCATTCCCGCGATATGCCGCCAATAGCCGCGCGCATAGGCAAGAACGCGCAATAAAAGCTCGCGTGTTACTTTCGGTTTCTCGTCCCCCGAGCGCATGTACATAAACCAACCACCACCGTGCCACATAAGTTTCGTCTCCGAGTTGAGTAATTTACTAGTTATAAAGAGTATACACGTAGACAGGGAAATAGGTTCCTGGCTACCTGACAAAATAACTATAAAACCATCGGTCTAAACGCGCAACTGGACGAAGGGGGAGGTTACAAAGTGCCGCATAATCCACTTACCTTCTTGTTGGGATTTTCCGCCTGCAAATCCAAACAAGAAGGTAGGTAATCAATGAGACAAGCGGCAATGAAGGTCAAATGCTGGGTGCTATAATTCTTTTAGCCACTTATTCTTACAGACGCATGCCATGTCAAATAACTTAAGCCTCTACGAGAAGAACCAGCGCGTTCGCACCCTCGCCGCCATTATTTGGATTGTGCTCATGGCCTCCGTGGCCCTCGGTTTCCTCAACATACAATTTAGAACCTGGGACTCGGTAATTGCACTGTTTAGCCTGGCTTTTATTTGTGTGATTCTCCTTTGGCTAAATTCAAGTGGACAATATACTCTCTCTGCCTTGATTCTCAGCATCGTTGTCCTAATGGTGATCAATCTAAACCTATATGATGGAGATGGAATACGTGACTCTGGCATCCTGGCTTACCCGATCTTCATCATGATGGGTATCCTGTTTTTTGGCAAACGCGCGACGCTATACTTTAGTTTGGCCACCATTGCATCCCTGATTGGGATAGTGACCCTTGAGATCCATGGATATATTCATCCAACGATTGGCGCAACAAATTTTGACATCCTCCTACCCATTATTATCTTATTACTGGCAGTCACTGCTTTTATCTGGGTTGTTGTCGGGAACACGGAAGGGGATCTCGAGCGCGTCAAAGACTCCGAAGTGGAACTCAGGAAAAACTATGATTTGACTCTGGAATCCTGGGCAAAGGTCCTGGAATACCGGGATAAAGAGACGGAGGGCCACAGCCGCCGCTTGGTGGAACTCAGCACGCGACTTGCCCAGGAGTTGGGACTCACGCCAGAGGCGATCGGTCACTTGCGACATGGCGCGTTACTGCATGATATTGGGAAGCTGGCAATCCCAGATGAGATCCTGCTGAAACCCGGTGCCCTGAACGATGTAGAGAGAAGGACGATGGAGCAGCATCCCGCCTATGCAAAACAAATGCTTGCCCAGGTCGTGTTTCTGCAACCGTGTGTTGAGGTCGCGTACAGCCATCACGAGCGCTGGGATGGGCTGGGATACCCACAAGGATTGAAGGGTGAAGAGATCCCGTTATCCGCACGGATCTTTGCGGTCGTTGATCAATGGGATGCACTTACCTCCGACCGTCCCTACCGCAAAGCCTGGACAAAAGAAAAGGTGATCGCTTATCTTCAGGAAAATGCCGGAAAAATATATGATCCGGAGATTGTGAATGTCTTTTTGAAGATTATTTGAGAAGGTGAAACGAATTCCATCAGATTGGTTTGAAGACGTATGATATCAATTTAAACGGCAAGAAGTAAAAGACGAAGAAGAGCGTTTTGAAAACTCTGCTGATTTAGAAATGAAAACAAGAAAGCTTGAGTATGAAAAGAATACTCCTTATCTTATTAACTAGTACAGCGATACTGACTTCCTGCGTTTCTCAACCAGGAGTAAAACCGGTTTCAACCTCTACTCCTCAACCAGCAGTGACAGCTACGCTCATTCCGCCCACATTGGCAGCCCGGTTCATTGATCTGAAAAGCGGTGGTTTTTCTTTAGCTGTCCAACCTGAGCTTGACTTCGAAACCGATGACTACTCCATTAATCTTTCTGACAAAGGCGGCGAACTCATCATTTCACTGAATGGCAAGCCCTATATTGCATCCATTTATACGCTCGAATCCTTTCTGGGTAAATATATTGTCGAGGTGGCTGCGCGAGGGGGTTCATTCCAGCAAAGCGACCCATATGAGATCAGCATCGATGGCATGAGCGGCATTGGCATCGATCTGACTGGCAATTTTCTTACTGATCCCATGGCGGGGAAGGCCGTTGCGATCTCCCCGGGTAAGGATTTTATTATTTTTGGGCTGGGGATGTCCAACCTTGGCACGCATAAAAATGGCTGGGTTGAATCGGGCAGTGCGATTTTTGAAGCGCTAATTGCATCCATCAAATTCAATGAAGAAGTTTAAAAATAAGATCGGAAACAAGTCAAATGTTTGAAGTGA
>DATFQC010000066.1:0-5856 GCA_035264425.1 Anaerolineales bacterium | reverse complement strand
GCTGCACGGCTGATTGGTTGGGCAGACGCCACGCGTAAACAAATTAATGATACGCGTCCACGCCTTGAACAGACAGCTGTGGATAAAATTATCGCGGCTTGTATTACAAAAATGGGTGAAGTTGTGTTCTCAGATGCTTATGACAAAGGTCAGAAGATGTACCTTGATGAAGCGGTCGCGTATGCGCTGAATGAAAGCTAGTTTTTCTTGCCCCTCGAATACATCGCAAACCCGATCGTTCCAAAAGATAGTCCTGCCACCGATGCGCCCCAGGAGAAGAAATTTAAAAAGAACGTTGATTCCAAGACATGGATAACCATCAGAAAGGGTAAGATAATCCCCAGCAGCATAAGAATGATTCCGAGACCCAGAAGGAGGCGTGGAGAATTCATGAGGTTAGATCGCATGCAAACCATTATCCCCCATGGACGAAGCCTGCACATTGCTGTCCTTACTAATGGGACTGTCCTGATACAACCAGCAGGCCACGGAGTGCCCGGGCTCGGGCTCAAAATCGGGTGGGAATTTCACATCGCACAAGCCCGCCATGAAATGCGGACAACGCGGATGGAAGCGACATCCCGTGGGTGGGTTCACCAGACTAGGTGGTTCGCCAGGTGGCACTTCCTTGAACGATTCCGCGTTGCGGGCATCTGGGTCAGAAGTCGCTGCCAGCAACGCATGGGTATAGGGATGCAGAGGGTTTTCAAGCAGGCGACGCGTGTTTGCTTTTTCGATCAGATTGCCAGCGTACATCACGAAAATTCGTTTTGAAAAATATTTCACTGTCGATAGATCATGGGTAATATAGATCACCGAAAGTCCATGGGACTCCTGTAAGACGTGCATCAGCTTCAGTATCTCCACCCGTACCGACGCATCCAGCATGGAAACCGGTTCGTCTGCCACGATCAACTTGGGTTCGCGCAACATGGCCCGCGCGATCACGATACGCTGCTGTTGTCCACCGCTCAACATGTGTGGAAACTTCTCCAGGAAATCCTCTACCGGATGAAGCTTTACCTCGCTCATCACTTTGTGAATACGTGCCAGGCGTTCTTCTTTATTTTTCATACCGCTGATAATGAGCGGCTCTTCCAAAACCTTTTGCACGTTCATAAAAGGTGGCAGCGCGCCATAGGGATCCTGTTGAACGTAACCAACTTTGAAACGATAATGCTGCAAACTTTTGCCGCCCAATTCAGATAAATTCTCACCATCAAAAATGACATCGCCGGAGGTGGGGATATTCAGTCCAAGGATCGTTTTCATGAGACTTGACTTCCCGCATCCCGACTCACCGACCACAGCGATCGTTTCCCCTTCTTCCAGATTAAAAGTGACACCATCGACTGCCTTGACGTAGCCCGCATGACCAAACCCAAACCGGCGTAATTCGTACCATACATGCAAATTCTGAATCGATAACAGTGGTTCAGCTTCGTTTGCTTTGGGTGTATCCATTTTTACCTCTCGCCATTCGGTGATCATATCACGCCTTCACTTTCTTTGCTCTGTAGCCGAACCAAAACCTGTCTGCAGACCTTTCAAACACTCCATCATGCCCAGGTGACGGCAATCATGGGCTAAAAACACAAGCAGATTCCTGTGGATCATTTCGATTTTCTTTTTCAATTCTTCGTCGACATTCTCGAAGCCTGGATACTTTGTGTCGAGCAGTTCAATGAAACACTCGATCGCCTCATAAGAGGCTCGCACATAACCCAGCAACTCTTCTTTCGGTGGGATTGGCAGTTTCGCGGCGACTTCATCACTCAAACCGGTTCCAACAGTTTGATGTAACCCTTCCGGAAAACCCCAGGCCCTGGCAAGATCTTCCTTTTCCCAGGCCTCTTTTCCGTCACCAAACTCGGGAACAAATTGCGGATTGTGACTCAGGAGAGCGGCTTTGAGATAATCCGATTCGCGCCCCAAATGCCAGAGATGAAACCCAATCGATGTACTATACCCATCCGGCTTCCAGCTGAGTTGTTCATCATTTAGATCAGCGACAAGGTTAAGAACAACTTTGTGGATATCCTTGAAGCTAGAGAGTACGTCATAGAGTGCGGCAGTGGACATCACTTCTCTTTAAGCATACAACCAGCATTTGACTTTGCGGCCATTCTTGTCAAACATTGGCGGTTCTTCATCACACTTATCAAAACGGAACGGACAGCGCGCTTTGAAGCGACAGCCGGTGGGCAGATCAATCAAGCTGGGCGGTTGACCGGTAATGAACATTGGGTCTGAGTCGCTGCGCAGGCGTGGGACACTTGCCATCAGCATCTGCGCGTACGGATGCAGCGGTGCAGGGAAGAAATCCCGGGCATGACCCACTTCCACAATTTGACCGGCATACATGATGGCGACCTCATCGGCCAGCTCACTGGAGGTGGCGATATCATGCGTGATCAGGATGAAGGATGTACCCAACTCCTGCTTGATCCGCTTGAGCACGTTCATGATGTTGGCTTGCGTGAGCAAGTCCAGGGCAGAGGTGGGCTCATCGAGGACGATCAGACTGGGGCTGGTGACGAGCGCCATCGCGATCGCCACACGTTGGCGCATCCCACCGCTCAACTCAAAGGGATAGCGTTCCAGGAAATCTTCCGGTACGCCCACATGCTGAAACATGCGGCGCGCCAAATCCAACGCTTCTTCTTTTTTGACGCCCAGATGTACCGTGGCTGGCTCGGCCACCTGGTCACCTACTTTGATTACGGGATTAAGCGAATTCATCGCAGCCTGCGGCACAAGCGAAATTTCTGCCCAGCGCACGTTCTGCCGAAACTGCTCTTCGTCATATTTCATTACATCTGTTCCCTGCAGATAGACGTGGCCAGAATATTCCTCAACATTACGAGGCAATAATCGCAGAATGGCTTTGGAAAGAGAGGTCTTCCCACAGCCTGATTCGCCCAATATCACCACAGCACGATTGGTATCCAGGTCAAAGTCCACACCATCCACGGCTTGCACTGTGCCAGAGCGGGTCTTGAAGTGTAGAACCAGATTTTCAATATGAAGAAGTTTTTGCGGTACTGGCATCATACTTCCCTCAGTTTGGGATTAAAAATGCGATCCAGGGCAAACCCTAGCATGGCGAACCCAAGCCCCGTAAGCATCAGCAGGGTCGCAGGTTCCAGGATCCAGTAATAATAGCCGCGATATAACGCACCATTTGCCTGGGCATCATTGATGATCTTGCCCCACGTCGGCAGGACGGGGTCTCCTAATCCAAGCAAGGCAAGGGATGCCTCCAGAAAAACAAATGCTGGAACGGAAGAAACCAATCCTGGAATTAACAAGGGAATCATACGTGGGATGAGATACAGGAAAACAATTCTTGGGCTGCTTGCGCCATAAGCGCGGGCGGCTTCAATATACATTGACTCTTTTACCTGAACGAAGATCGAGCGGTAGCTTTTGATCGAGCCCGTAAATATGCTGAGCAGGATTGTTGCCCCCAAAATCACCCAGATACTGCGCGAGTAAAACGTGCCAATCATGATCAGTATGGATATGAAAGGCAAGACAATATTGATCTCTGTAAGCCGCTGAATTAATTCATCCACCCAGCCGCCATACCACGTTCCCACCGCAGCAATTACCATTGTGATGATAGATGTCCCAAACGAGGCTATCAATCCGAATGCCAGGGCAATCGGCGCTCCCCACAACAAGGGTACGACCAGATCACGGCGTGCCTGATCGGTCCCTGCCAGGCCATAAACTTGACCGTGCAAAACAAACTCCACATTTATATCCGAATCAGGCTCAAAGGTTGCACCAGTAATTAGGAGTTGATACTTGCCCTTGATAAGATTCTCTGTCTTCGGGTCCGAGAACAATGCTGTGATGATATTGTCTGTCTTAAGCTTGGTTTTTAGCTTTTCGTCCTGTGAAAATCGGTAGGTTTGCTTTGGACTCAGTGCCATATTGACAATTCTGATTTTCCGGCCATCCGGTGTTAACCACTCCACAGAAATAAACGGCTGTTTTGCCTGATACTTGGAGGTGAAATACATGATCATATCCTGCGGATAATAATCATAATTAAAATCAAATGTATAAGAAGCCAGGATTGTGGCTGTCCCTTCCTTCCCTGGAGTCACTTCCTTTATCATTGTTCCATCGGAGGTGCGGACGGCAAACGATTCAGCGTATTTTTTGCTGGAAAACAGATTGATCCAGGCTGGGGGAGCAAACTTTGGGTTTTGATACCAAACGTCTTCGCCACCGCGCCACAAGCGGATCGCTTCCTTATAAGGGATCTTCACCATTGCGTAGACTGCTGTGGCGACCAGGAGAAAAACAACCAATATCCCCAGGATCGCGGAAGGATAGTAAAGAAGACTTTGAAATGACCTCTTCATTGCGTTCATGTTACCCACCGACCTTCACACGGGGGTCAACCAGTGCGTAAATAAAATCCAGCAGGAACACAGTCATCGCCAGGAGATAGGCATAAATGATCGTGGAACCGACAATGATCGGAAGATCATAGAGCCCGATAGCCTGATATAAGGTACGGCCCAACCCTGGCCAGAGAAAAACCGTTTCGGTGAATAGCGCACCTGACCATAAAGTAATGATCAGGAGGGCGAAATTGGTAATAATGTTGGGCAATGTAGGGCGAAGGATATAGCGCTGCTCTACATCGCGTGGGGGCAGTCCCTTCGCCCTAGCCATCTCCACATAATCTTCGCTGGAATAGATCAGGAAAAACGTCCGATAGTTATAGATGCTCAGAAAGAAGGAACTAATTATTAGCGCCACCGCCGGCAGGATCAGATGTTTGAGGAGACTCAAGGAATAATCAATTGGGTTCGAGGGAGGCGGTGAATCGACCATGCCGCCAAAGGGAAGGATTCTAAAAAGGGCAGCAAAGATCAAGATGAGAAAGATGCCATAAAACCAGGGCGGCACGGCCGAGGTAGGCGAAAGCGCTATCACCAGCTTATCCCAAAAATTTCCATAGCGGCGCGAAAGATTCAAAGCCAGGAACACGCTCGAAAAGAACAGAAACAATTGTGAAATTCCCATGAGCAAAAGCGTAGCAGGCAATCGCTCCAGAAGAATGAGGCGAACTTGCTTTGAGCCGCTGTCACTGGTCATATTGATGGCGCGTCCCAATTGCAGCGTCAATGCATTAGACATATAACGGAAATTACGAATCGCAATCGGTATGTTGAGTCCGATACGCTCTTCCTCTGCTGCAATGCTGTCCGCGATCAATTTTTGCCGGACCGTAGGATCCATTTTTACAAATGCAGCATTGCCGGCAATCGAGCCTGTGACGCGGTCGCGGATTTCACCTCGCATGATCTGATCCACGTACCCACCCATATTTGCGATCATGATGGTCAGGTAGATACTGATCACAACAGTGACAAACAAGGTTAATAATCGCACGACAACATAGCGAGCTACACGCGTGAAGGTGTTCTCGTGCTGGACTTTTTTTGTAATTGCTTTTTCTAAGGGTGGTTGAGCAACGACTGCCATAATCTCCTCACGATCTTGCTTAAGGATAAGGCAGGGGTAAGGCGTAGGCCTTACCCCTGTTTCTACCCACTAAATATGTTTAGGGAACAGTCACAAAGTCGAGGGAGGTGAACGATGGCACCGCGACCGGGATCGGCACAACGGCAACTTCGATTCTCGACGCACCAGCAGGCAGTTTCGAGGTGGCATCTGCAGCAAGTGTCACCTGGTAGTGACCATCTTCGACTGGCGTAGCATCGCCAGTAGCTGCCACCGCACCTGTGGCATCATAGAGGATATATTTCACACCCTTAATATCTGACTGTGGATAGGGTTGATCCTTGAATGTGACCGTTGCGTCAAATA
>DATFQC010000065.1:0-5715 GCA_035264425.1 Anaerolineales bacterium | reverse complement strand
GAACACGCGAGATATGGCAAGTAATGAATAGGGAGATATTGGCTCCTTACTGGGTAACACGTCATCCTCGCAAGAAGTTTTAGCAGTTTATGAAAGTCTCTAGAATCTACATTTACAACCTCAAATCAAAAAATCCTCGCTTATGTCGCCGCGCTTTACAAACTTCGCAAATCACTTGGAAGTTTAACAAAGCAGAGAGAAATCCAAGGCTCACATCAGCAAGCTGGGCTGAGCTTAAGAAAGTTAAGCTAAGCGATTTCCTGAAATTCAACTTTTGAGCAAAATTGAGAAACTCGGATGATATCCAAATTCGTAAATTATGGCTGACTTCGATATTGTCATAGTCAACTGGAATGCTGGAAATAAATTATTCGAGTGTCTGGATTCGATCCGGGGCTCGAACGTTGATTCTTCTTTCTGCTTGGTAAAATGTATTATTGTCGACAATGCATCTAGGGATGGTTCATTGGAAAATATTAAGGACATGGGTCTGCCAATTGAATTGATCGTGAATACCGAAAATAAAGGTTTTGGTTTTGCCAGCAATCAGGGTGCAAAAAACGGACACAGCCAATATATCCTGTTCCTTAACCCTGATGTAAGGTTATTTCCTGATAGTCTTTCGAAATCTGTATCCTTTATGGAATCGCCCGATAATAAACAAATCGGCGTTCTGGGTATTCAAATGGTTGATGAAAATGGCACAGTCCATCACAATGTAGCTCGTTTCCCATCCCCAAAATCTCTTTTTTATCAGATGTTTGGCCTTGACCGTCTATGGCCCAAACGATTTCCTCCACATTTCATGACAGATTGGAACTATACAGAAAGTCGCGTAATTGATCAAGTACCGGGAGCATTCTTTCTCGTGCGTCGCTCACTGTTTAAAGACCTAAATGGATTTGACGAGCGGTTTTTTATGTATTTTGAAGACCTTGATTTTGCATATCGAGCAAGAATGGGAGGATGGGTAAACTACTATCTATCTAATGTAAAGGCTTTTCATCACGGCGGCGGAACAACCAATCAGGTCAGAGCGCTGAGATTGTTCTACATGCTTCGTAGTCGCGTATATTATGTTGCCAAGCATTTTGGCTTTTATCATGCTCTGTGGATCGTAATTGCGTCGTTAGTTATTGAAATTTGGGTTCGGTTGGGATGGAGTTTGATTAATTGGTCCGGAAGAAATTTTCTGGAAACTCTTCAGGCTTATTTTCTTTATATAAAAGAACTTCCGGCCCTTATGAAGAAGATAAAGGAATAGAATGCGGGTCTTGTTACTTACCCGCTACGAGCGTCTCGGCTCCAGCAGTCGTGTCAGGTTCTTTCAATACATACCCTATTTAACAACCCACGGGATGGAGATTGTCCCTGCACCGTTTTTTAATGATGACTATGTGCGCAATCTTTATGCGGGGCATCAAATCTCTCTAAAGACTGTGTTATCGGCCTATCTCAAGCGTTTGTCAGCTTTGGCAGGCAGTACTTCTTTTGACCTGCTATGGATAGAAAAGGAATTGTTCCCTTGGATGCCCGCTTGGTTTGAAACTTTATTTCACACACTTAATATTCCCTATGTCGTTGATTATGACGATGCAATCTTCCACCGCTATGATAGGCATGGCTCTTTACTTGTCCGTGCCCTGCTTGGACGCAAAATTGACAGCATAATGCGCCAGGCAAGTATGGTTATTGCTGGGAATGAATATTTGGCTGAAAGAGCAGTAAAAGCTGGGTCGAAGAATGTGGAATATTTGCCAAGTGTGGTGGATGTCAGCCAGTATATGATGACGGAACCAATTTCAAATTCTATCTTTAGAATCGGATGGATTGGTGCTCCCATCACAGCCTTATATTTGGATTTAATACGTGATGCAATTGAACTACTCAGCCAAGAGTCTAAAGTGCATCTTGTTTTAATCGGGGCTGGCGGTATTCAACCTTTTCCAAACGTTTCAATGGAAATATTGCCATGGAGTGAAGATATCGAAAGAGGGCTAAGCCAGAAATTTGACGTGGGAATTATGCCTTTGGTAGATGGGCTATTTGAGCGCGGCAAGTGTGGCTATAAGCTGATACAGTATATGGCAAGCAGTCTTCCCGTGGTGGCTTCGCCGGTGGGGGTAAATCAACAGATTGTTGAGCCTCGCGTGAATGGGTATTTAGCTGCCTCATCCCAGGAATGGTTCACTGCATTGCGAGATCTGCGAGACGATATCCAGAAAAGAAAAATGATGGGACAGGCAGGCCGTCAAAAGGCCGAACAAATGTATAATCTTCAAGTGACTGCACCCAAGCTACTAACCCTTTTATCAAGCTTAACGAAAACATAAAGCCGCAGTAAACTTGTGCAGCCTGTCCTATGTCAAAAATTCTTCTCTTCGCCAACACAGACTGGTATCTATATAATTTTCGCCTACCACTTGCCCAGGAACTGCGGAGTATGGGACATGAGGTTTTATTACTCTCCCCACCCGGCGACTTTCATGAACTCCTAAAAGCCGATGGCTTTCAATGGGTGCCCTTCTCATTATCCAGACAGAGCACTCGGCCATTCGGTGAATTATGGACAATTTGGCATTTGATCCGCTTATATTATCAAATTCGACCGGACATTGTTCATCATTCCACCATTAAGCCAGTCATTTATGGATCGTTCGCCGCCCATGTCCTGCGTGTGCCAGGCATTATTAATTCGATCACGGGCCTTGGACATCTCTTTATTGATTCGGGCGCGGTCACACGCTTATTACGTGGCATTGCTAAATGGCTCTACAGGATTAATCTATACCGTACACAAGTCATCTTCGAAAACCCTGAAGACCGCGATATTTTCATCCAAAACCGCCTATTGAGAGCAGATCAGTCACATCTCATCATGGGCACGGGCGTGAATGTGGAAAAATTTCGGCCCACCGAGAAAAGCAATGATATACCGGTTGTCCTTTTCTCCAGTCGGATGCTTACTACGAAAGGCCTACTCGAATTTATCGAGGCGACTAGCATTCTAAGACAAAAGGGACTCAAGGCTCGCTTCGCTCTCGCAGGGAGAACGGATCCCGGTAATCCGGCTTCGATACCGGAGGGACAAATTGACTCCTGGAAACAATCAGGTTTAGTAGAATGGTGGGGCTGGCAGGATGATATGCCATCTGCCTTAGCAAGAGCAGATATTTTCTGCCTGCCCTCTTATCGTGAAGGGGTGCCGAACGCGCTGCTTGAGGCCTGTGCTTGCGGTTTGCCGATCGTAACGACGAATGTGCCTGGTTGCCGCGATGTGGTAACAGATGGTCTGAATGGCCTGCTTGTTCCCGTAAGAAGCGCAGTGGCACTGGCTGATGCGTTGGAAACTCTGATATCCAACCCTGAGTTACGTCACAAAATGGGGATAGCTGGACGTGAAATTGCGGTCGATCAATTTAGTCTCACTCGAGTGAACGCAGAAACGTTGATTGTTTACAATAAATTTTTATCATCCAAATAAATATCCTTTCACTATGAAAAATCATTTTCAATTCACAACGCAAACATCAGGATATTTCTAAATGTCAAAGCTCAAAAGGTCCTGGGGAATTTTTCTGGCCTACAGTTCATTTGTAGCGATCAGCGCGATTTTTATAGTAGGAGGTATGCTTTTATCCCCTTCCGAGCCGGGTAGTTCGTTATTTTTAGGACTCTCCCTTCCTCGACTCCTCCTTGCACTGGGACTGCTTATTGCATTTATCTTCTTTGCTTCAATAGCGATCAAATCATTTAAGGATAGGGAATGGGCGGAACGAATAGTTGAGCAGTGGTTTGGCAAGAGTCCAATCAGCACAGTAATAACCTGGTTGACCGGAATCGGATTTGGTCTTGGGTGGACCGGCTGTTTTCTCCCTTTCTACAGAGCTGGACTGTTGGCGGTTCATTGGGCGCGTCTCCGCCCGGCCATGATTTTCATCCTGCTTGCCAGCGCTGCCACATTGATGACTATTTTCGTCAAACGAAGTAACTTCACAATTCAAGATTCAAAAATTTCCAAAACGTTCAAGTTGAGTCTTGTTTTGTTTTTCGTCAGCCTATTATTTATCGGCATCATGCTTTACAGCGGCTTCGGAATTTCGGCTGCAGAGGATTACTGGTATGGAGCCGGCGTTCCAATATTGGCATCCCAGTTGATCGCTGCGATACTCGGTGGAATTTTCTTTTTGCAGGTGGAAGAAAGATGGCAATTCAGGCGTTTTGACCTTATTGTTTTTTCGCTGTTCTGTATCGTAACCGCAGTGTTATGGGCACATGAACCCTTACAAAAAAGTTTCTTATTTATTGGCCCTTATGCGCCAAATCGCGTTTTGTACCCATTTGCGGATGCCGCGCTTTTCGATACAGCCAGTCAGTTTGCTTTGATCGGTCAGAATTTTCTTTTCTATAACGGGCTATTCTTTGAACGCGCCCTTTACATAAGTTTTCTGGTCTATTTGCATTCCCTTGTCGGTCAGGATTATGGCCAGTTGATGGCAGCCCAGGCTGTCGTCTTTGCAGTCTTCCCTGCGCTGGTCTATCTGGTAGGAAAATCATTGAATAGTCGCGCGATCGGTTTTGTGGCTGCGATCATTGCCATGCTGAGAGGAATAAATTCCATTGCTGCCAGCAATATGATCGACATGGCAAACCCAAAAATGATGCTTACTGATTTTCCGACTGCCATTGGGATGGTCCTGGTTGTTTTACTTACGATTGAATGGTTGAAGAGACCTCAGCAAAAATGGCATTACGCGGTATGGATTGGTGGAATTATTGGGCTGACGATCATGCTGAGAACGAATACACTCTTGCTCCTCCTATTCATTCCTTTGTATTCAATTCTTCGATATTTGCCCGATTGGAAAAAGTGGCTTGTCAGTTCATTTCTTCTTATGCTCGCGGTATTTGCAGTCACTTTGCCCTGGGAGTTGAGAAACCAATCATTAGGCGGACACATTTATAGTTCTATTTTTGCCAAATTTCAAAATGTTATTCAACAGAGATATAGTCCACCATCCGGGCCAGACAGTTTTCTTCCCCAGGAACAAAGCTTATCCTTCGTCTCATTCAAGAAGTTACAGGCATTGGCTGCGCGTTCAGAAGAAGACCTGTTACGAGTCGAAAAACCTTGCAACAAAGTCACTTGTTTTGTGCCGAATCATTTTCTTCATAATATTCTGACTTCCATTTTAGTTCTCCCCACGTCACCAGTTCTTGACGATCTACGCCATACTGTAAAAGAGAATTTTCCTTATTGGAATCCAAAATGGGACGGAACGTTCGTACTTTCTTCTCTACTGGTGCTGGCTCTCAATATATTTTTCATCACATTAGGAATCAGTCTCGCCTGGAAACAATGGAACCTGATCGGCATAACGCCACTGGTCATATTTATGTTTTATGACCTTTCCAATGGATTTGCGCGCACCTCCGGCGGAAGATATATCGTTCCGATTGACTGGATCGTGACGATCTACTTCTTGATCGGAGTCTTTCAGATAATCATAATTTGCGCAAATGCTTTGGGACTCAGTTGGTCTCTTTTTACCGATCCGCTCGAACCAAGTCTGGTCCGGCAAAATCTTAAAACAAACAATCTCTCCAGAAGTGTAGTGGCTCTGGCAATTCTTCTTGGCATAGGGACCTTGATCCCACTCTCGGAAAGGTTATACGGAAACCGTTACCAAAACTTCGATGTTTCGAAAGCTCTTA
>DATFQC010000064.1:0-4187 GCA_035264425.1 Anaerolineales bacterium | reverse complement strand
CGCCGTATCCTTCCGTCCCCGATAATTCCCGCTAACGGCATTGCCTTTGAAATTGCGATTCCCGAGCGGACCCCGCGTTCTCAATTCCGCGCGCACCTGCTCAAACAACTCGGGATTTGACAGCATAAAACCTTCGACGCGCTTATGGTGTTTCCGTCGCTCCATGTGGACCCGATAATAAGGCAGATCTGACATAGGATACATGGCCAGCCAGCCACCATAATCAAAGAACTCACGTTCTTTATAGGCAATTTGGTATAGATATTCGGGCTTGTACTCCAGCACGCGGCTATGCAGCACAATATCCTGGCTGCGCGCAAAGATATTCAACGGATCGAGCTGTACGGCTTCACACTCACGGATGGCTTGTGCTGTCCCTTTTTTGCCCTTCCAATGACGACCCGGCCAAAGTCCCTGTTTGCCAAGAACGAAACGGCGTGCAGTCTGCCGGGAGATAATTATGGGTGTCATAGATTTACGCGGTCTCCCCGCGTCGATGGGACAGAGAAAACAAGGAAGTGAACATCTTTCTGTGAGTTATTCTTGAACTGATGCCGGAGCATTGGCGAGATTTCCAGACCTTGTCCTTTTTGTAAAATGACTTCGTGATCTTCAAACGACATGGTTCCCTCTCCGTCCAGGATATAAAAGAATTGTCTGGCTTGCTCATGATAATGCATCACCTCGGCGCTTCCCGCAGGGACGCGTTCCTGGATGACGCTCATGTCACTACGTTTTAATAGATGCCAGCCATCACAGATCTGACCCCAGACATAATGTTCAGCATTTTCAATGGAAATTGGCATAGGAAACCTGTAAGTGGTTTTCACCCTGATGATAGTTTGGCTGTTTATCGAGGAAGCCATCCGGAGATGGCTTCCATTTTAGCACAAATATTCTAGGAAAGTATTACGCCGGCTTAATTCCCGCGCTACGAGGCAGGCATGGAGTTAACTTTTTCGATCATCCTGCAAAAGGAACATAAATCGTCTGTAGAAGTAGGTTGTCCGCATTTGGGACAGGAGTGCAAGTGGGCGCGCTCGATATTGTTTTCGATAAACAAATCCCCCCGGTTTCGCGCTTCGAGGAAGCGCAAATAGAAAGTGAGCTTTGCGCCGGGACGAGTTGTTTCGAGTTGGTTCAGCACTTCCTTGTAATAAATAGACTGCGATCCCTCCGCGAAAGGGCATTCTTCGTAAATATATTCAATCCCGCGTGCCAGCGAATAAGCTGTCATCTCACGTTCGTAAAACCGACACAACGGCTTGACCTTGCGCGCCAAGCCATCTGAGGCAGGCAGGACCGGTCCCTGCCGCAAGAGATATTCACTTGACCATGACAATGTGTTGCCAAATAGCACGGCGGCCTCGTCGTCGAGGTTGTGACCGGTCGCAAGCACATCATACCCAAGATCCCGCGCGATGCGGTTCATCTCATGACGCTTCGCCAACCCACAGACGGCGCACGGCTTGCCGTGACCACGGTGGGAAATTTCCGAAAGCACCGGAATAGGCTCTCCATATTCCTTTTCAATATCCACGATATGAAGTCTCAGGTCACGCTCATTTGCAAATTTTTCTGTGAGCCGCTGTGACTCATGTGAGTAATTGATTCCACCATCAATCCCTAATCCAAGGTAAAGTCCATCCGCCTGATAACCAAGATGATTGAGAATGTCCCACAGTGCCAGGGAGTCCTTCCCCCCCGAAACGGCCACAAGGATCTTCTCGTCGCGCCTGAACATTTCATATTTTTTGATAAAGCGCTCGGTCTGTTCGGGTACCCATTCCAGATAATGTTCTTTGCATAACGCCAGCTTGTGCTGACGCATATTGACAGAAGCTTTTTGACCACATTTACGACATTTCATAAGAAACTCTTTTCAACACCAAGGACACGCAGAGCACAAAGATTTCCTTTGAGTTTCTTTGTGTCCTTCGTGTTTAATTTATCCTCCGGAAATTACCGCGATCAACTTGATTACATCGCCATCCTTCAAAATCTCATCGTCCAGGATCATTTCTCCATCCCGCGTTGCGATCACCGACTCGGGCACGATACTGATTTTCTGCAAGGCAGAAAGCAGCGTCATGCCTGGTTTTACTTCATATTCCTTGTTACGCAAAACAAGTTTAACCAAAGCAACTCCTTGGAAGGAGATTCTACCATCAGGATGAGAACCCTCATTATTCGACGGGTGAGGCAAATCCAAGCGGATCGCGAACGAAAAAGGCCTGACGGCTTGACAGCGAGCCGCTGTACCTGTACGATTACCTCATGCGCATCGGAATGATGGTGGACACGTACAAGCCGCATGTCAGCGGCGTCACAAATTATATTGACTTGAACAAACGTGCCCTCGAACGTGCAGGGCACGAGGTCTATGTATTTACGTTTGGCGATGACGAATATCAGGATGATGAACCGCGCGTCCTTCGAAGTCCTGGCCTGCCTCTGGCAGGCACCGGTTTTTACCTCTCCCTGCGCTACAGGACCAAACACAAAAAACTACTTCAGACCATGGATGTTGTACACGTTCACCACCCATTTTTGAGCGGTAGGCTTGCGCTGAACTACTGTCGCTCTGCCCGGATTCCGATCGTCTTTACAAATCACTCCCGCTATGACTTGCTCGCCCAAGCCTATATCCCATTGATGCCAGACGAGGTGAGTCATAGCCTTCTACAGGCCTACTTACCTGATTTTTGTGAAGCGGTGGACCTGGTCATCTCTCCCTCTGCAGGAATGGCGAAAATCCTGCTCGAATTGGATGTAAAAAGCCATATCGAAGTTGTCCCCAACGGTGTGGATCTGCGCAATTTCCATGAAGCAAAACCATTTCCCCGTTCACGGTTCGGCTTTACAGAGCAGGATATCCTGCTAGTTTATGCCGGTCGGATCGCCCCCGAAAAGAACATCACCTTCCTGTTACAGTCTTTTGCAGGGATCGCACAGATCCTACCTAACCTTTATTTATTGATGGTGGGTGGCGGCGCGAGACAATTTGAGGAGGAAGTCCAAAGCCTGATCGTTCAACTCGGGATCGCCAACCGGGTTCACAGCACTGGCATGAGTGCCTACGAGGATATCCCCTCCTACCTGACGATGAGTGATATCTTCGTCACCACATCTGTGTCAGAGACGTTTGGGATGTCCACGGTGGAAGCGATGGGTGCAGGGCTGCCGATCATGGGTATTCATTCTCCAGGCACCAGTGATATTGTCGAGGATAGCAAAACTGGATTTCTCTCCACCGATGACTTGGCAGCATTCACCGCCAAACTGATGTATCTGTGCCTGCATCCCAGCCTGCGACAGGAAATGGGGCTCGCGGCACGCGAGGCTTCTCAACAATACGATATTGAACGTACTACAAATATCCTACTGAAGCATTACACACGTCTCATGCAGAACACCAGGCCCCTAAAGCGAAGCCTGGATGAACGCCTCATGGGGGTTTTGGAAGAGTTTTTGAAATGAAGCACAATCAAAAAATCGGCAAGTGGGGCGAAGAGGCAGTGGCCGCGTATCTTATGGAACGCGGCTATGAAATCATTGCACGCAATGCACGGACTCCGTATGGCGAAATAGATATTGTGACGAAACAAGCTGACATTACCATCTTCGTCGAGGTCAAAACGCGGACATCCAACAAAATGGGGTTACCTGAGGAATCAGTTAATTTGCGAAAGCAGGCGCACATGCTCGCCAGCGCGGAACATTACGCGGCAGAAAACGCAATCGATCACTGGCAAATTGACGTGATTTCTGTGGAGGGAAAACTGGGGTTGGAACCGAAGATTACGCACTTTGAGAATGCCATCTAATAAGCCTACTCTCATTCTCATCATTGGTCCTACCGCTGTTGGCAAAACGGAGCTTGCCATTCAACTCGCTGAGCAGTTGAGCGGTGAGATCGTCTCTGCAGATTCGCGGCTCTTTTACCGCGGCATGGATATTGGAACAGCGAAACCGACGCGAGAAGAGCAAGCGCGCGTTCCACATCATCTCATCGATATTGCAGACCCCGATGAAATATTGAGTCTGGCTGTCTTTCAGCAGAAAGCGCGTGCGGCAATTGCAGATATTCATATACGCAACAAAATTCCGTTTTTGGTCGGAGGTACAGGACAATACATTCGGGCTGTAACGGAAGGATGGACTCCACCCGAAGTTGAGCCCGATGT
>DATFQC010000063.1:0-4947 GCA_035264425.1 Anaerolineales bacterium | reverse complement strand
CTCAGAGTTAGGTATGAACCCAGCAGACCAAGTAATGCACCCAACAAAGTGTATGCAACAATTTTCGCAATCAGAAAAAGGAAAATTGGAAATGCCGAACTTGAATGCACTACTGTTCGATTCTTTTTGCCGGGCCGCTTTTTGCGCTCAGCATGTGCAGTCTGCTCAATGTAATCCTGCTCGATCTGGTGCGCAAGAGGGCTAGCTAATAATCCACCCTGAACGGCAAGGCAGCTGAGTCCGCCGGTTGTGAGTCCGGTAATAAAAGCTACAACAAGTTGACTCGCGGTACCAGCGTTATTCGTGATACTGACGACGTCAGTATTTGATTGAAGAACGATCATTACGACTGCGATTGTGAGCAACAGAATACCAAGTGCAATCAAGATGACAGGATCGATGGATGGTTTTCGGTTTCTGGACATTTCACCTCAATGACAATCCTCGGTTATGTTGTTATATTTTCTGTTTTCGTAAGCGCAGGCTATTCGTTACTACAAAAACACTGCTAAACGCCATCGCACCAGCTGCCAGCATGGGATTCAAATATCCAAGCGCGGCGGCCGGGATGAGAATCACATTGTAGAAAAACGCCCAAAACAAGTTTTGTTTGATCGTGCCGAGAGTCTTGCGAGAGAGAGAGACCGCGCGCGCAACACCACGCAAGTCACCGCTCATCAACGTTACTGGTGCAGCAGCCATGGCAACGTCTGTGCCTGTGCCGATTGCAATGCCCACATCTGCCTGGGCAAGTGCGGGTGCGTCATTCACGCCATCTCCTACCATCGCAACCACCGTGCCATTTGCCTGCAGCTTCTTCACCTCAGCAGATTTTCCTTCAGGAAGGACTTCCGCAAGTACCTGATCGATTCCTACCTGTTTCGCAATGGCTTCAGCAGTCTTCTGGTTATCACCAGTGATCATTGCAACCTTCAGGCCCATGCGATGTAAATCTTCAATGGCTTGTTTGGAGCCATCCTTCAGTGTATCTGCAACGGCAATAATTCCCGCAGGATTGTTATTTACTGCAACCAGCATGGCTGTCTTTGCCTCAGATTGGAGGCGGGCCACTTGAGACCCGAGCCCGTTTAAGGAGATTCCCTGTAATTCGAACATACGCACATTGCCGACCATCACATTCCTGCCTTCGACCTCAGCCTGCACGCCGTAACCGGGGGTTGCCTTGAAGCCAGCAAGTTCCCCTAAGGCCAATCCGCGCGTTGTTGCTTCTGCCCAAATTGCTTCACCGAGAGGGTGTTCGCTCCCTTTTTCAACAGAGGCAGCCAGCCGCAATAACTCATCCTCCTTTACCCCATCGCTTGCAATAACATTTGTGACCGCAGGCTGACCCTTTGTAATCGTCCCGGTTTTATCCAGCACAACAACTGAGACATTTCCAGCGCGTTCCAGAGCTTCACTATTACGGAAGAGGATTCCCGCTTCCGCGCCTTTGCCAGTTCCCACCATGACAGCCGTCGGCGTGGCCAGTCCCATCGCACACGGACAAGCAATCACCAGCACCGCGACCATATAGATCAAAGCCCGCGTAAAGTTATCAACGTCTGCATTGACCGGCAGCGGTGGGCCGAAGAAGTACCAGCCCGCGAACGTTGAAGCCGCAATGCCAATGACAATCGGTACAAAAATCGCCGAGACTTGGTCCGCTAGCTTTTGGATTGGCGCCTTGCTGCCCTGCGCGTCTTCCACCAATTTAATAATTTGTGCGAGCGCAGTTTCCTTACCAACCTTGGTCGCTTCAAATTTCAATAGTCCCAGCTTGTTGAGCGTAGCACCGATAACAGGCTCGCCGGGCTTCTTCTCAACAGGCATCGATTCGCCTGTCAGCATGGATTCGTCCACCGCGCTGCGTCCTTCGATCACCACGCCATCGACGGGAATAGTCTCACCTGGTTTCACGAGAACGACATCACCGACGCGCACATCGTCTACGGCCACCTCCGCTTCCAGTCCCGCCCGAATGACACGTGCGGTCTTTGCACTCAATCCCATTAATTTCTTGATTGCTTCCGAGGTGCGACCCTTCGCGCGGGCTTCCAGGAATTTCCCAAGTTTGATGAGCGTAATGATGACCGCAGCAGTCTCATAATAGACATGACCAGCCAGCCAGCCAAAGGTGATAGGCAGAGAATAGAAGAACGCGGCTGAGGAACCCATCACGATGAGCACGTCCATGTTCGCAGATTTATTGCGTAATGCCTTGAACGCCCCTACGTAATACTGCCATCCAACGTAAAATTGAACAGGAATAGCAAGAGCCAGCATCAACCAGGTAAACCAGGGTTGCGCTTCGCGCATGCCATCCATGGCCGTCTCAACATAAAAGAATGAGGGAAGTAAGCCAAGGTCTTTTCCCATCGAAAGCAGAAAAAGCGGAATCGTAAAGATCAAGCCAATGATCAGCAAACGGCGCTGTTCATGGATCTCGTATTCGCGTGCTTTGGCTTCAGCATCCTCTGCTTCCCCACCGAGTTCTACAGCTTCAAAGCCAGCGCCTGCCACTGCGCGGCGCAACTCGGCTTGCGTGACTATCGTCGGCACATACTTAACACGCGCCTTTTCAGTGGTGAAATTTACCTGCGCTTCGAGGACACCTTCGAGACTGGTCAAGGCCTTCTCCAAGCGTCGCGCGTCGTTGTCATCTGAAAGGCGCTTGATGATAAGATCAGCTTCACCGGTAGCAACTCCATAGCCTGCACGGTTCACGCGCGCAATCACATCGGCCAGTTGCAGTTTATTCGGTTCAAAGTTAACTGTCGCACGTTCAGAGGAGAGGTTAACTACTGCGCTTTGTATGCCGTCAAGCTTCTTGAGATTTCGCTCAACAGTTGCGACACAGTTCGCGCAGGTCATGCCTGTGATGGGGAGGGTTAGTTGTTTGGTATTGCTCATTCAAATCTTCCTATGTTACGCTTTCGCTCGTCAAGGACTTGGCAAGTGTGATCTAAAAAGCTACAAAGTAATCAAGCCTTCGGCGGGGTAATCTATCTCAGCCAGCAAACCCTTGATTTTTTCTTCCGTGGCAGGTGCATCAAATGTAATTTGGACTTTCTTGCTGGTTTGATCTGCTTTCACAGTCTGGACGCCCTGCAATTCACTCACTTCCATTTCGATAGTGTGAGTGCAATGTCCACAATGAATAGCAGGAACGGTATAAGTGACAGTTGTCATAATTGATTTCTCCTTAAATGTTTTGAAGATCCGGCGCTCAAATAGGCGGAGAGGTTAAGCGGTCCGCAATATTGAGAGCATCGATAAAATTACACTTTTGTTGACATATCGAAAACTTCGGTAATTTCCTTGAGGACACGCTCACGCTCTTTCTTGTCGTTGCCTTGAATCGCAGTAATGACACAGGAATTCAAATGGTCTTCAAGAATTTTGGAACTGACTTTATTCAATGCGGCCTCGACAGCCTGTATCTGCCGGATCACGTCAATACAATAGGCATCCTCTTCCACCATGCGCATGATCCCGCGCAGATGGCCTTCAATCGTCTTCAAACGTCTAATCGTATTATCATTTTCCATGGTTACCTCAACTTCCAGACAGGACTTGCCTGCTTATCCTTACCCCCCCCAGGGGGGTCGGGATATGACTATGATAACACACCAGATTTTCAAGGGTCAAGTAAACTTTGCAGCAAAATGTCATGACTTGTAAGTGAAAAACATCCTATTAAGAGTAGAATTATCTTATGAAGGTCAACCCAGGTGATTTACGGCGCGTCAACGTATTTAGGGATGCTTCAGATGAGGATTTGAAATTATTCATTGAGAACAGCGTTTTGCGTTCCATTGAAGAGGGAGAATTTTTCTTTTTTCAGGGAGATCCGGCTACCTATTTCTATGTTTTGATCACAGGCAGAGCCAAGCTACTCCAAACCAACCCGACTGGACAGCAGGTCAATTTGCGGACAATCAATGAATGGCAGATGTTTGGAGCACTCGGTGCGGTCCGTGAAAATGCTGTTTATCCGGCAACCGCGCAGGCGCTTGAGTCGAGCGCGGCCCTCGCCGTTGAAAGCAGTTTCCTCAAAGAGATGATGCAGACGCGTCCCGACCTCAACCTCAATCTGATGCAGTTGATGACCGGCTATATCATGGAGATGCAGGAACGCTACCGGGAGCTGGCAACCGAACGCGTGGAGCGCAGGATTGCCTTGACCGTTCTGCGGCTGGCTGCCCAGATCGGCAAGCGTATCAGCAACGAGGAGATGATCGTGGAGTTACCCCTCTCACGACAGGATATGGCAGAGGCCTCCGGCACGACCATCTTTACTGTTAGCCGAGTCCTGGCAGACTGGGAACGGCGCGGGTTAGTGGAAGCCGGCCGGGAACGAGTAGTGATCCGGAATCCGCATGGCTTGGTGCAAATTTCTGAGGGGCTGGATCAATAACCAGTCTATATCTTCTAAAACCCAAAAACACGCATCCCGCGTGTTTTTTGTTATTTGCGCTAGCGCAAAGAGGGATTCTTAGGGTATCTTTGGGGCAATGGACACACCTGTAATCCACATCCAGTTGACGGTTGAAGAAGTGCTAAAGCGATGGCCCAAGGTTTTTTTCGTTTTTGCGAAGAACAAGACGAATTGCCCGGGCTGTTTTATGCAGCATTTTTGCACTCTGAAGGATGTGGCAGAGACCTATCAGATTCTTCCAGAGAAATTGATGGCTGAAATCGAGAATGTGTCTAGTGAAGAAATCGTATCTAAAGGAGTATCCTATGAAAAATTTGTTCAAACTCATTAGCCTGCTTATGGCAATTTCAGTTCTACTGACAGCCTGTGCAAGTGCAAATGCGAACGCCGCATCAGGAAAAGTTCTTGAATATGCCCTGACCACCGGCATGGTAGACGGCAAAATGTCCTTTTTTGGCGTCGGTGGTGGCATTGACGGCGTAGTCAACCCGACTCTGAGCGCGAATGTC
>DATFQC010000062.1:0-3899 GCA_035264425.1 Anaerolineales bacterium | reverse complement strand
TCATTGAAGTATGTCTGAATTCTTCGCGGGCATACACATTCGATAAATGTATTTCAATCACGGGAATTCCAATGGCTGTAATTGCGTCACGCAAGGCGATGGAGGTGTGAGTATAGCCACCCGGGTTGAAGATCACACCATTGGCCCACAGTTGGGCATCCTGCAACGCGTCGATCAGCGCACCTTCATGATTGGACTGAACGCATTTTAATTCCGCACCTAACTCTTTACCCAGCTCAAGCAATGTTTTATTGATATCCCCCAACGTCATGGAACCATAAATCTCGGGTTCACGCCTGCCGAGCAGATTCAGGTTGGGGCCATGCAAAACCAGAATTTTCATAATGCCTCTATTGGATCATGGACGATTGACCATGGTCCATGGTCGATTGTTCATAATCATTATCCTTCCAATACCAATTCCAAATCTGTTACTTCTACCAACTCAACCTGACCAATTTCCTTAGGTAAAGCAAAACGTATGGCATTTGCGTTCTTCTTTTTGTCCACCCGCATGGCACGGATAATTTCATCGCCCGGCATTTCTTTTGGAATGGAAGTTGGTAATCCCAGCTTTGATAACACGCGGGCAATATCCTGAGCCAGGCCTGGCTTTGCAAGGCCAATTCTCTCCGCGTACTTTGTTTCTATTACCATTCCAATCGCGATCGCTTCCCCATGTCGCAGTTCAAATCGGCTGACAAGCTCCACCGCATGTCCTACGGTATGACCTAAATTTAACGCAGCCCGAAATCCCCTTTCGTAGGGATCTGCCTCAATGATCTGAATCTTGACTGCCATGGCACGTTTGACAACCGCATCCAGGTTTGCTTTTACCCAATCCAATCCACGCCCACATAATTCAAATAATTCTGGGTCAGAAATAATCCCATGCTTCACGACTTCCGCCATGCCAGAAATTAATTCTCGTTCAGGCAGTGTTTGCAATAGTTGCGGGTCAGCCAGCACAAGTTTTGGCGGATAAAACGAGCCAATCAAATTTTTTCCTTCGGGCAGGTCAAAGCCTGTCTTACCGCCCAGGGACGCGTCCACCATGGAAAGCAACGTTGTCGGAACACCAACCCAATGGATGCCACGCATATACGTGGAGGCAGCAAAGCCCGCCAGATCGCCGAGCACACCTCCACCCAAGGCAATGACCGTACTTTTACGATCCAACCGGTTTTTGAGATACGATTTCCATAGCTCGGAAATCGTATCCAGGTTTTTATATGCTTCCCCAGCTGGAATGGTAATTATCTTTGCATCCACACCGGCCCCACTCAAGGAAGCAGTCACATATTCCGCCTGCAGCTTTGCTATATTTTCATCGGTCACCAGAAGTGGGTTTTGTAAATTATGCGACCTGAGCAGATCACCAAGATGTTCAATCCCACCGCTTTCTACAATCACATCATAGTCCCCCATCGCGGATAAATGAAAACGTCCCAGCACAACTTGAATCTGTAAGGCTACTTCTTCAGGAACCTGGTTTGCGTCAAAACGCAAAGGGAACGAATCATAATGTTCCTTCCGTTTGGCAAGCAAACCTGTTAATTTCTCCTGCAAATCTCCTGCCAGCAAGGGACGTTGATTGGCATCGGAACGTAATCTCCCAAATAATGTCTCCAACTCCGCCATCAGGAAGATGACCGTGCCATTCCTTTCAACCAGCGCGCGATTCTCCTCCCGCAACAGTGCTCCACCACCCAGAGCAATCACGCTTTCTCTATTAGAGATAATTTGCTTTAAAGTGGCGGTCTCCAGATCGCGACAGGCTTGCTCCCCCTGTTGAGCCATCATCTCAAAAATAGTCATACCCGCGTTTGTCTCCATGACATGGTCTGAGTCTACAAACGGCAGGTTGAGATTGCGGGCCAGGATTTTTCCAACAGTGGATTTACCCACTCCAACAGGACCATAAAGAAAGATATGTGACATAGGCAAGGTATCAGAAATCACTGTGTTTGGCGAACAACTTCATGGAGATAAGCAAATAACGAAATATGGCGGACCGGGAGTCTTTTCGTTACAAATAAATAAAAGAAACCAAATGTGCGAAACAAGATGTATCCAACCCAGACGCCCAAGGCATTCAGGATCACATCGTTTATATCAACCACGCGAAAAGGACTCCGGAACAGAAGGGCGATGATAAGTTGGAGAACTTCAAAAACAAGCCCGACCAGGGGAGCTAACCAAATAAAGTTTTTCCAGCGGAGGCTTGTTATAAAACTTATCCCCAGGCCAAATGGCACGGTTAAGAGAATATTATCAACAATATTCCGAATGCACAGTTCCGGCATCTCACAAGTGCCAAAATAAAAAGGAGTAAGGTTAAGGCTTAATCTAAACCCATCGTTTTTAGACAACGGGGCAATCGGGAAAACAATGACACTGAACGCGAACAGAAGGTAAATCCAAAACCCAGAGAAAAAGAAAAGATACCAGAAGTTGCGTTTTTGCTTCCTTAAAATGATCAGGATCATCGCAAGGATTACTATGCCAGGAAACAAATGGAAATAATTAAAATCAATCATTTTCTACTGTTCCCAGCCCCGATATTACTCCCAAAACACATGCGGAGTATTATCCATTTGTAAATCTTCCAGCCTGGCTTTGCGTAACGCTGCAAAACGCGGCTGCATTTCATTCATTGAATCCCCGCCAAGCTTTTCGATGAGCGCATCTGCCAGGACAAAGGCAACCATCGCCTCCAGGATCGGAACGGCGCGCGGGACCGGGCAGAAATCGGAGCGTTCATACCTGGTGGGAGATTCGATCCCGGACGCCAGATCGACCGTCGGCTGAGGGAGGAGTGTCGTGGCGATCGGCTTCATCGCCGCACGGACGATGATCGGTTGTCCATTGGAGACGCCACCTTCCGTCCCACCTGCCCGATTTGTGGAGCGTTGAATATTTGAATGTTCCAATGTGATGGGATCGTGAGCTTGCGTTCCAGGTATACGCGCATTTGCAAACGCATCGCCCACTTCCACACCCTTGATCGCCTGCACCGACATGACAGCCATCGCAAGTCTGGCTTCCAGGCGTTTATCCCATTGAGCGAAACTGCCGAGGCCAACTGGCACATTCAATGCGACGATTTCCAGAATTCCCCCGAGCGTATTCTTGCCATGAATTGTTTTTTCAATTTCCGCCCGCATTTGATTCGCAGAGACTTCGACAGGGCAGCGCACATCTGACTCTTCTGCGCGAACAAAACGTTCCTCATAAGGCACATCGGCAAAGTCGGCCTGGATTTCACCTATGGCGGCAACATATCCCCCCACGAGGATTCCAAACTGTGCGAGGAAGTGCTTGCAGACGGCACCGACAGCCACACGCATGGTGGTCTCACGAGCCGAGGCGCGTTCCAGGGCGGGACGCAAATCCTTGTAGCCATATTTCACCGCGCCCGTTAAGTCTGCGTGCCCGGGACGCGGCGTTGTCAGCGGCTCGATCGCCCTGCCCTTCCATTTAATATGATCATCATTTTGCACAAGCAGAGCAATTGGAGCGCCGGTCGTTTCCCCTGCCATCAGACCGCCCAGAATTTGCACAATATCCTTTTCGATTTTCATACGCCCGCCCGAGCCGTACCCTTTTTGACGACGAGCCAATTCCTTGTCAATGATGTCAGGCGTGATGGAGAGCCCTGCTGGCATTCCATCAAGAATAGCCGTGAGAGAAGGACCATGTGATTCACCAGCGGTGAGGAAGCGTAACACTAATAGACTCCGTGGTGAGGCACTGATGCTTGAAAGTTAGAGACTGGAGATTGTTTGACAGACGCACGCATCATTTCTCGTGAGGGATGATGGCCTGTCCAGATTTCAAACGCCAGGGCCGCTTGTTCGATCAACATGCCCAGTCCGGTGGTGGCATTTAATCCCTGA
>DATFQC010000061.1:0-4463 GCA_035264425.1 Anaerolineales bacterium | reverse complement strand
GTTTGGCATCAAAGGCGGCGCAGCGGGTGGTGGCTATTCACAGATCATCCCCATGGAAGATTTCAACCTGCATCTGACCGGTGATATTCATGCCATCACAGCTGCTCACAATTTATGTTCTGCGGCGCTGGATGCCCGCATGATGCATGAATCACAGCAGGATGATGAAAAGCTATTCAACGCTTTGTGCCCGGCCGACAAAAAAGGCAATCGCAAATTTTCACCCTCCATGTTGCGTCGACTCAAGAACCTTGGTATTGACAAAACAGATCCTAATGAACTCACGCCCGAAGAGCGCTCGCGTTTTGCCCGCCTCGACATTGATCCGAACGGCGTACAATGGCGGCGTGTCATTGATGTGAACGACCGCTTTCTGCGCGAAGTCCAGGTGGGACTTGGCAAGGATGAGGCTGGTTTTGAGCATCGTTCCGGCTACGATATCACTGTTGCTTCTGAGATCATGGCGATCCTGGCCCTGACGACCAGCCTGGAAGATATGCGTAACCGTTTGGGTCGCATGGTCGTGGCCACCAGCAAAAAAGGCGAAGCTGTCACAGCGGAAGATCTGGGTGTCGCCGGCGCGTTGACGGTGCTGATGAAAGATGCGATCAAGCCCAACCTGATGCAAACCCTCGAAGGGACGCCTGCTTTTGTCCACGCGGGACCGTTCGCCAACATCGCGCATGGACAATCCTCGATCATTGCCGACAAGATCGCGCTCAAACTTGCGGATTACGTAGTCACTGAATCGGGTTTCGGCGCGGATATTGGTATGGAAAAGTTCATGGATATCAAATGCCGTTACTCCGGTTTGACTCCGCAGGTGGTCGTGCTGGTGGCGACAGTTCGGGCTCTCAAGATGCATGGAGGTGGACCAAAGGTAGTCGCTGGCAAACCTCTTGCTCCAGAATATACCGAAGAGAACCTCGATTTGCTGCGTAAGGGCCTGCCCAATATGATTCAGCACATTGAAAATGCGCTTAAATATGGCGTCAACGTAGTGGTTGCGGTCAACTCTTTTGCGAACGATACGCCGTCCGAAGTGGAAATAGTTCGCCAGGCCGCACTGGAATCGGGCGCCATGGACGCGGTCGTTTCCCGTCACTGGATGGATGGCGGCAAAGGTGCCATCGCGTTGGCAGAGGCAGTGGTAAAGGCGGCGGAAAGACCCAGCAGTTTCGAATTCCTTTATCCATTGGATCAACCTATCAAGACCAAGATCGAGACCATCTGCCGCGAGATCTATCGCGCCGATGGTGTGGACTACTCTCCTGAAGCCGAAGCTAAGATCGAGCAATTTACCAGGCTTGGCTTCGCGGACTTGCCACTATGTATGGCCAAGACCCATCTTTCTTTCAGCACCGAGGCAGCTCTCAAAGGAGCGCCGCGCGGTTTCCGCGTGTTGATCCGCGATATTCGCGCTTCGGTCGGCGCAGGCTTCCTGTATCCGCTGCTTGGCGAAATGAGAACGATGCCCGGCCTGCCTACACGTCCTGTGTTTTATGATGTCGATCTGGATCTGGCGACCGGAAAAGTGGTTGGCCTGTTCTAAATAAAATAATAATAGACCCTAAAGGTTTTGCAAAATCTCCACGAGGTAATAGGGAGAGGCTGAAACCTTTAGGGTCTTATTTTTCATTTAACGAGACTGCACGTGATAGATTTCCCCATCCTTACCCTGATAGATCAATGTCACGTTTGCAAACTCTGCGATTTTTTGTGGGGCAAGATAATGCTTATATTCATTTGGCTCAAACCAGACGATATAACCGGGTTTGTTATAGGGCCAGCCTGCATAAGCAGCCGTTGGATCGTCATTGACAAACGGTAAAAGCGAAACGGGTTTACGCGTATAGAACCAGACAGCATCTACGTAGTTACTGTAAAACATTTCTTGCGGCTGCTCTGCTCTCAGCTTCTGCATTTCCGCCACTATTAACTTATTATGATAAGCCTGGTTATTAAACATATTTGCGCCGCTTGGCTCGCCCTCCTCACTCGCCTCACGAAGATATTCCTGGGTACCATAAATAGGATAAATTGCCCAGAGCGCAAAGACAAGGATGACTACGGTTTGAAATTGTCTTGATGAAAGATTTAGATAGGGCAAAACCAGTTTATCAAAGGTAAAGAAAATGAGGATCGCCACTGGAACTAACAGAATCACATAATAACGATCCGAAAACAGGTCACGGTGATCATTGGTGATGACGGTCAATGCCAAGGCACTAAAATAGACCGCCGCGTAAACCATAATTGGATAAACAGATCCAATTGTAAATGAGCGAGCCCAGACGCGTCCGTTTTCCTTGTTATTTCGATTTATTAAAACCAGGCTGAACATGAACACGCTTAAAGGAATCAAGGGTCGCGTTAAGATCGGCATCAGGAACGTAAGGTATGGCACGAACCAATGCAGCATCTTCGTCAACGCAAGTGATATGTTTTCACTCACATCTACCGGCTGATTCGCAAGCCCCCACAGCGATCCATGCATGATCATATTATGCACAATCAACCACCACGCAATCGGCAGAACCGAAAGGAATCCCAAAATAAATCCATCACGCAGAAAGGTACGGATTGATTTTCTATTCTCGATCAAAATTACGATTTCTGCAGTAACAGCGATTGCCAAGCCAACATAACGCTGGAGCGGAGCCAGTACACTAAACAGCACCATCCAGGCAAACGCCCCATAAGACCGTTTTTTGACATAACCGTCAACCGCGATTAGAAAACCGAGGGTCAATGTCAAATAGAATGGATCGGAACTGATATCAGCGTGAATACGAAGCGACGAGATGGATAATAAAACAAAGAGGCTGGAAAGATAGGCATACAATGGTTTTTCGGAGAAGACACGCTGAAAGATCGCCCCACTCAAAAAAACGTTTAGCCCAAGCAGGAAAACATTGAAATACCAGCCGCCTACAAATACGTCCAAACCCGTAATCAGACTTAATCCGGCCAAGATCATCGAATAGAGAGGTGGCCAGGAAAGGAGTGGCGCGCCCTTGTGATCGACCAAACCATTTCCCTCTACTATATTTTGTGCCACAGAAAGATATTTCGTTGAGTCAGACGAAATCCCTGCACCATATTTCGAGGTGACAACCCCACACAGGATAACGGCAAGCACTGCCAGAGTAGAAAGAAATATCCAGAATGTATTTTTCGAAAAGATAATCATTGTGGATGACATAAATAATCGAGCACAATTATAATGGAGACAATGGACACCATTCACGCCCTCACCCTCTCCAGCGCGCTGGAATTGCTTCGGGGAAAGAAAGTTTCGTCTCAAGAAATTGCCGAAGCCTGCTACCGTCAAATCGAGAAACTCAACCCTACGCTGAACGCGTTCATCACAGTGATTGAGCTACAGGATGCACTGAATGCTCAACTTCCAGCTGGCAACGGTTCCTCCTCGACTACACTGCGCGGGATTCCAATAGCAATCAAAGATCTCTTCGACACAGCCGGGATTCGCACCAGCGCGGGTTCAAAATTCTTTGCAGAAAATATTCCTCGAGAGGATGCTTTTGTTGTTGAAAAATTAAAGCAAGCCGGTGCATTGATTGTTGGAAAAACAAACACACATGAAATCGCTCTCGGTGTGACCGGGAACAATCCCCATTACGGGACCGCCCGCAATCCCTGGGATACCGTTCGCATCCCGGGCGGCTCTTCCAGCGGATCGGCGATTGCGGTGGCAACTGGCATGGCGCTTGGCGCGCTCGGCACAGATACCGGCGGCTCGATTCGCATTCCCGCCTCGCTGTGTGGAATTGTCGGGTTTAAACCAACATTTGGACGCGTCAGTGTACGTGGAGTTTTTCCCCTCTCATGGAATCTCGATCACGTGGGACCTCTGGCAAAATGTGTGAAGGACGCCGCAGCGATATTGCAGGTCATTTCTATTTACGATCCAATCGACCCGGCTTCAATCAAGATGCTGACCGGTGATTATCTTGGTCATCTTCTCGATGATGTGACAGGGAGAAAAATTGCGCTGGGAGTTGGCGATTACATTGAAAGCGCGGATTCTGAGGTATTAAATGCAGTTCGTGAATCTGTGCAGGTATTTGAGACTGTTGGATGTAAAGTTCAGGAAGTGAACCTGGATTGGATGCAGGAGGCCGCGCTTGCCAACAAGACCATGACCCAATCGGATGGCGCGGCAGTGCACCGTGACCGTTTGAGAGAACATCCTGAAATGTTCGGGGAGGATATCCGTCGCAGGCTGGAGGATGGCGCAAAAACTACTTCGACAGAATACATCCTCGCCAGGCGGGCACAGGCTGAGGTCAGGAAGAGATTCGAGCAGTTCTTTGAGTCCTATGATTTCTTAATCACGCCCACTACTCCGATCGCCGCACCGACCATCGAGGGTCACGACGCGGTCGAACAGGCAGGGCGTCTTACCCGCTTCACTGCGCCGTTCAACCTGGTGGGGTTAC
>DATFQC010000060.1:0-11493 GCA_035264425.1 Anaerolineales bacterium | reverse complement strand
AACTGGGTCGCGGCTTCGGGTCCATCGGCGTGGGGTTGCCACCAACCCGATTCAACATAAGAGGTCGCGCCGTTATCCCATTCAATCATAATTACGCCGGTATCATCCACGTCGAAATTCTTATAATGAGTTCCAATCTTTGCATACACAGCTACAGGTTTCGGATCACCTAATAAAAATCTTGCCGTATCGAGCGCATGGATTCCCATATCTGCCAGGGCACCCCCACCAGCAAATTCCCTTTGTGTAAACCATCCGCTTGGACCCCAGTGGACATGCACGCCAATGCCTTTCGTGCGGATGATGTTGCCCAACTTCTGCAATTGCTCCTTCAGCCATAGTACCTCCGGGTCGAACCGCCAGCAGTGAGCGACCATCAATACTGCACCGGAATTCTCCGCAGCTTCAACTATTTTCTCCGCCTCCGACACGTTCATGGACATGGGCTTTTCGACCATCACATGGACACCTGCATTAAGCGCGGCAATGGTTTGGGAGGCATGAAGATAATTTGGCGTGCCTATTACCAATGCATCCAGGTTGCCATCCTTCAACAGGCCTTCCACACTTTCGTATTGGCGAGGAATCCCATAGTCGTTTGCAAATGCCGCCATGGATTCTGCTTTATGATTGACCACTGCTACCAATTCTGCACCACAATTTTGGGCAGCGCGCGCATGGATCTTACTGATGTAGCCGGTCCCGGCAAATGCAATCCGCATGCCCTCTCCTTACTCGTGAAAAAGATGAAATAAATGCCCTGTCCAACCAAAAAAACGTTCTAACTCAGCTTTTGAAAGGATCAACGTCGCGGTGTTCACCAGCGGGTGGCTCAGGAAGTAATCACTTTGCCAGATTTCAGAATCAACCCATAGCTCCACTTTATGTTCCGTATCATTTGCCAGTCCCATCATGGTCACAGCGCCGCGTGTGACGCCCAATAAGCGTTGCAAGTTTTCCTCGGATGCAAAACGCAGATTCGCAACTCCCAATTGCACAGCTAAGGTATCCAGCTTTATCGTCTTCTCGCAGGCCGTGACTGCCAGAAAGAATCGACGTGCCTTTTTATCACACAGAAACAAATTCTTTGTGCTGACTGCAGGCACCCTTGGACGGTGCAATTCCGACTCGGCGCAAGTGAACACGGCGGGATGTTCGATGCGTTCGTAGGTAAAGTGATTGGCATCTAAAAATTCAAGGAACTCTTGTTCCGTTGTGAACATGTTATTTTAACTTCACCCGGAGGGTCATGATCTGATAGGGTTTCAAATTCAGGAGGATCGAATCATTTTCAACGTTCAATTCTGTTTCGTTTTCTTCGAGCAGATTCGTTTCCCAGGCGAATTCCAGGGCAAAGCCAAACTTAAGCTGAACCGGTCCGCGTTTCCTCTGGCTTTCGTACAGGCGGACAATGATCCCATTGCCATCCTCGGCGCGTTTCACTGTCTCGATAATCACATTAGGTTCGCTGACGCTGACCATAGACGACACCTGCACTGGCACGTGTAGATGATGGACCATGGTCGATGGTCTTTCGTCTCCTGTCCATTGGTAAACGATAATTGGATCATTCAACAAATAGGCTTCTCGCTGAGTCTCTTCATTCCATGAGCCCGCATGTGGATATAAACTATATTTGAAATGGTGTTCGCCAAAATCTGCCATGGGATCGGGCGCAGTGGTGGAGCGGAGCAGGGTGATGCGCATTAGGCTGTTATGAATATCGTGTCCATATTTGCAGTCGTTCAAGAGGCTGACACCATAATCCCCTTCGCTCAGGTCTACCCATTTATGAGCACAGGTCTCAAAACGGGCCCAGTCCCAGCTTGTGTTGCGGTGCGTAGGTCTCTGCACGTTACCCCATTGGATTTCATACGTGGCCTGTGGGGCGAGCACATCCACAGGAAATGCGGCCTTGAGCAGGATGTGACGGTCCTTCCAGTCAATATGGGTGTCAAACTCCAGGCGCGCTGAGTTGTGATCCAGTGAAATACGCTGAGTGTATTCACTATTCAATATCCTGCGCCTGATCTCAAGGGTTTGGCGCAGCTCGCCAGATTCAACCACTTCGATTGAAATGGCGGGTTCTGCCAGCCACATCTTGTCATCATAGAAAATCTCTATATCCCAGGCGTCCCAGTTGCTCGGGCGGTCCTCGAAAGCCTGGAATTGATTGGCAATGGCGTTCGGCGAGAGCACTTCGCGATTTGCCTGCTTGTCAAAAATGCGCGTGATATCGCCGTCATTGTTGAATTCGACCCGGACAAATTTATTTTCCAAATTGTTTCGGCTGGCTGCTGATGACTGATCGCTATGCTCTGTCTGTGAGTTGTTGTTTGTCATCGTCTGAAGCGTAACGATACTGTAGGGCTCTATTTCTCCTGCATCGACCCAAACCCCAGACTCGGCCTCTTGAAATGGAACAGGCTGCTCCTCCCGCATGAACCGCTGTCCTGGTATACCGCCCGGGATAAACACCAGCCCCGGTTGCGTGAATGAGGTTGCGTTGATCAGGAGCACGTCGGCCTGCATTTGATTTGCCAGGACCCGAAGTGCGTCATCCCGAAGCTGAGTCACGTCCTGCATGAGTTGCGCATATTGCTGCTGGGACTCTTCGTAGACCGCCCCAATGCTCGAGCCGGGAATGATGTCATGAAATTGATTAAGGCAGATGATCTGCCAGGCATTTTGAAATTGGGCGATGGGATAGTCGTAATCGGTCAGTAGCGATGCATAGGCCGCCATGAACTCGGCATCATGCAACAGAAATTCACCCTTGCGATTGGCGCGCTTGTTGCGGGCCTGGGTGGTGTAGGTGCCGCGGTGATATTCAAGATACAGCTCGCCGTTCCAGACCGGCATCATTTTCGATTGGGTCATCGGCTCGATGGATTCAAAAAATGCTTTCACACTCGATTGCTTCACCTGCGGCAGCCCGGGAAAGTCTTGCATGACTTCGATGTTCTCGAGCATTTCGCGTGTAGGACCGCCGCCGCCATCCCCAAAGCCGTAGGCCATCAGCAAATCCTGGTGCAATTCCTTCTGCTGGAAGTTTTGCCAGGTGCCGAGGGCTTCCTTTGCGTTCGCCATCGAATTGTACGTGCTGGTATAGATACTGCCAAAGTCCCTGACCGTGCTAAAGTGTGTCAGGATCTGCGTGCCGTCGATGCCTTGCCACATAAATGTGTCGTAAGGCAGGCGGTTATATTGGCTCCAACCAATCTTAGTCGTCATAAAATACTTTAAGCCAGCCTGTTTTATAAGTTGTGGAAGCGCCCAGGCGTAGCCGAAGACATCCGGCAGCCATAATACAGGGCTCTCGGCTTCCGGGCCAAACTGTTCGCGGAAAAATGTGCGTCCCAGCAGGAATTGACGTGCAAGTGACTCCGCGCCGCTGAGATTGCAATCTGCTTCCACCCACATGCCGCCGATCGGTTCCCAGCGTTTTTCTACAACTCGTTGCTTAATGGCTTCGAACAACGCCGGCTGATCTTGCTTGATGAATTGGTACACCTGTGGCTGACTTTGCGTAAAGTGATACTCCGGGAATTGCTCCATCAAACGGATCGCAGTGTGGAACGTGCGCTCTGTCTTGCGCCGCGTCTGGCCCAGAGTCCATAACCAGGCAATGTCAATATGGGCATGACCTGTCGCATGGATCACCGCTCCCATGGGTGTACCTGCTTTATCAATGTCCGCTTTGAGAACCCGCCGCGCAGGTTCGATACTTTGATAAAAATCGTCGCCGCCAAGCGGATCACGGGTGTCGATCGCATTGAATGCCTCGTTGAGCGCGTTGAGTAATCCATAACGAGTCGGGTTGTCTTGATCCAGGTTTTGAGTTGTTTCCAGGGCCAGGCCCGCAAGAATTATAAAATCACGAGTTGGCTGATGGATTTGGACGACTGCGCAGTGGCTCATATAGAGCTTGCTGAAGGGCTCTTTCGTTCCAAAGTCACGCAGGCCCGTCCAGCCATGAAGCGCAAGCAAATGTGCTTTTCCATCCATCCACTCAGGTTTCAATAAGATTTCCTGATGGTGACGGTCACAGGCAGCGTAAGGTTGGCCGTCAATGTATGCCAGGGCTTCCGGGTGACTGAAATCGCCTGCTTCGCCTAACGGAAGATATAAGGCAATCGGCTGATCCTTATCCCAATCTTCGGGAACAGTAAAGACCGTTCGCAGGACAAAATTCTGCATCCAGGAACCCCAATATTCATCGACATTAATCTCTTGCCACTTGGAATCTTCCACATCTATGTCAATCAGTGCAGGAGTCAGTGCATTTTCCAGTTCACGATAGCGGAAAGAAGGGAGTGCTTTTCTTTTGCTATAGACGAGTGGGGCAATCAATTCAAGTCGTTGCTTGATCTTTGCAGGCGTCCAGCGAGTGCGATGATACATAATGTTTTCCTCAAATGCAAATTAATGACTAGCCTTTGATGCCTGTGAAAACCACACCCTGTGTAAAGATGCGCTGGGCGAGGAAGTAGAGAATGATGGGTGGCAGAATCATCACCACCGAAGCTGCCATAATATAATTTGTATTGACGGCATATAATGCATTGAAGGTTTGCAGACCAACTGCTAACGTCCAATGCTCCGGGCTGTGCAAGTAGATGAGAGGTTCGTAGAAGTCATTCCAGGCATAGAGGAAATGAAAAATAGCAACGGCGATCAGAGCCGGCCGGGCTTGTGGGAGAATAATATACATAAGGATTTGCAGGGGCGAAGCGCCGTCAATTTTGGCTGCATCATCCAGTTCCAGCGGGATCGTCATGAAGAATTGACGAAGCAAAAACACATCGTATGCATTTGCAAAGAACTGTGGAACGATCAGTGGCAGGAGCGTGTCTACCCAGCCCAATTTGTTAAAGAGAACGTAGGTGGGAAGCAAACGCACCTGGCTGGGCAGCATGATGGTGGAAAGCAAGAGAAGAAACAGCACATTGAGCCAACGTGCCCGGAAACGGGAAAATCCATAGGCAACCAACGAACATGAAAATAACATCCCTGCCATACCCAGAAAGGTGACCAGCAAGGTGTTGACAAGCAATTTGCTGAACTTCATCTGCCTGAGCGCTTCAGGGTAATTTTCCCAATGGATTTCGAGATGCTGTAACGGGGTTTGGTCGGCGATCACCAGTTCATACGTTTGATCTGGAGCGCTTGGGTCAACGAATAAGCCTTTGCCTCCCGGGCGATTTTTGATCAAGGCCATTTCGCGGGCCTGTCCGTTTAGGGTCACTTGATAAAGCGGCTCAGCTTGACCGTTGATTTCCGCGGTTGTGGCTGCGATCGGGATGAGTGGGGGCGGACTTTGACGTAGCTGATCGCGGTCTTTAACGGATGTGGATAATAGGTAGAGGAAGGGAATCATGATCACACCCGCGCCGGCTGCAAGGATCAGAGTGGTAATTGCTTTGAGGAGCAATGATTGTCCTCTGACCCCTTCAAAACGGGGGAAAGAGAGGGAGCGCGAAACCGATTTCGTAATTTGGCTCATCTTAGCGACCCCTCAACTGACCTTCATAATATACCCAGACATCGGATGAGCGGAAAATCAGCAGAGTGAACCCCAACACAATGATAAATAAGACCCATGCCATGGTCGAGGCATAGCCCATGTGAAAATATTTGAACGCGTTTTGATAAAGATAGAGATTATAGAAAAGTGTGGAACGGGCCGGGTTGCCGGAGCCGTTGGTGAGAACATAGACTTCAGTGAAATACTGAAAGGTTCCGATGAGGCCAAGAATTAGATTGTAAAAAATGACGGGCGTGGTCATTGGTAGCGTTACATGCCTGAAGCGTTGCCAGGCAGTTGCTCCGTCCACCTTGGCTGCATCATACAAATCAGTGGGTACACCTTGCAAACCAGCCAGATAAATAATTACATTTCCCCCCACACTCCATAAGCTCATGATCACAAGCGCCGGAACTGCCCACTGAGGATCAGAAAGCCATCCTGGGCCTTTAATGCCAAGCTGTGCCAGGAAGGGATTCAGTATGCCAAACTTGGGATCGAAAATGCGTGCCCATAACAAAGCGACTGCCACACCGGCGATCACCGATGGAAGAAAGTAAACCGTCCGCCAAATATTGATCCCGCTGATTTTTTGATTGAGCAAGACCGCGATCAAATAACTAATGGTCAGTCCAAGAGGCAGGGCAATCACAGCATATTTAAAGGTGACGCCCAATGAATGCCAGAACAAATCATCGTGGAACAAGTTAATGTAATTGGTTAAGCCGGTCCACTTGGGTGCGCTGATAATATCATACGACGTGAAGGAAAAGAACAACGACACCAGCATGGGACCCACTGTAAAAATGAGGAAGCCAATGATCCATGGCGTGACGAAGGCGTATGCCCAAAGCGACTCACGGCGGGCCAGGCTCAAGCGAGGTGGCTTAAGAGTTGATTGCATAATCGTTTCCTTTGATGATCTGATAAAGAGGTAGACAGCATAAGTCATACGACTTATGCTGTCTACCATTCACATATGCTTATGGATGAGCCGCCCAGTACTCATCCAGGATCTTCTGAACTTCTGCATTGGCATCCGTCAACACTTTGGTCGCGTCTTTTTCCTCGCCTGAGTACATCAGAGAGAGGCCATTATTCAGGGCATCCTCGATCTTCCCCCACTCTGGGATCCAGGCCTCGTTATTGGGGTTATCCAGGTAATCGATGGATTTGAAGATAACATCATAGTCTATCCCAGGATAATCCTGCTCGAGTTGTTTTCTGAAGTTTTCTTGTACCGATTTGCGGGCGGGGATACATCCGTAGATGCGACAGACGTCAACAATGATCTCAGGGGAGGTCAGCCACTTCATGACTTCCCAGGCTTCCTGCTTGTTCTTGGCGTCCTTGGGAATTGTGAAGTTATCTGCGTCGATGCGAGCGATGCGCTCGCCTTTAGGGTTGTATGGGAACGGTGCAATGTCGGCAGAGAACGAAAGGTCGTGCAGGCCTTCCGCTAAAAACCAGGTATGGCTGTAGAACATAGCCGTTGTTCCTGGCCCAAAGGGATCTACACCTGCCGAATCGCGTCCGGCCTGAACTTCGGCACTGCCAATGAAGTGATCCTTCCAAACGCCATCACTCATCCATTGCAGGCCCTGGATCCATTCCGGAGAATTCGCCACCGCGGTTTTGTAATCCGAGGTGGTAGGGCGCCCTACATTTTCTGCACCCCAATCCGCCAGCGTGCCGCGCATCCCATCCCATGAGTCATCGTAGCCGTACTGCACGATATTGGTCGGGTCAAAATCCGAGTCGCTGGCGTTCTTGCCATTCTTATCCAGCGTGAGCTGCATGGCAACCTCGCGCAGCTTATCCATATTCCAGGATTTGTCGTTGAAGTCATGGGTAGGATAGTCAAGACCGGCGGCGTCGAACAGGTCTTTGTTGTAGTAAATATAGGATGGGTACAACCCGAGCGGTAAGCCGGAGTTTTTGTCTGGATACTGATTGAGTGAGACGGCCGGACCGTAGAAATCACTTAAATCAAGATTGTCAGCTTTGATATAGGGAGTAATATCCTCCCAGGTATCAAAGAATTCCGCAACCGTAGAAATGCCATTGGGTCCCACGAGCTGCGGCGCCTTGCCACCTGAGAGCATAGCCAGATAGCGTGTGGCATATTCCTCATGCGGCACGATCAAAAATTCGATCTCGATGTTATCGTGAGTGGAATTGAATTTCTGTGCCAGTTTGTTTTGCGCATCCACTTGGTCGGGGTCGGTGCCGGTGCCCATACCCACAAAGATAACGACTTTGACCTTTTCAGCAGGCGCTTGCGTTGCAGCTACGCTCCCTCCACATCCAGCAAGCAAGAGAGATAGTAGCACAATCAGCGTCATCACTTTGAACAGATTATTTTTCATGTTCTCCTCCGGGAATTAAGCAATCGATTTGGATTCAGGGGCAAGGGATATAGTAGCTTGTGCTTCACCTCCTGTGGATGGCAGGAACAAGAGTTGACACCCACACGATTCACGGATCACCAATTCTGTTCGCATCAGAGTTAAAGCCTGAGCCTGCTCGCCGTTCATCAGGCGCGCCAGCTGGCGGACAGCTTCATGACCAATTGCCTCAATCGGCGCCCGTACTGTTGTCAGCGCGGGGGAGAGGTAGCGGGCAAAGGGAACATCATCAAAACCCACCACAGCCACGTCTAGCGGAATGACCCGTCCTGCGATCTTGAGGGCGCGCATCGCACCGATGGCTGAGTCGTCATCGCCTGCGAAGATGGCATCGAATTCAATCCCATCCGATATCATTTGCTGGATGGATGCAAAAGCTTCCTCTTCATCGAATTCCCCCGGCGCAATCAGGGCCGGGTCAAATTTGATATTGTGCGATTCAAGAGCTTCGACATAACCACGCTCACGCCAGGCGGAATCTTCATGGCCTTGCGGACCCCGCAAAAAAACAATTCGACGCCGACCATGGATTTCAATCAGGTGATTGACAAGCATGGCGGCGCCGTCTTTATTCTCAATCGCAATGACAGGGATGTCCAATGCGTCGGGCGGAGTTTGGTGCAAAAGCACCATTGGAAAATTCATGTTGTATAAGCGATGAAGTTCACGGTGGTCCAAACTGTCTGTAAAGATCAACAAGCCATCTGTGTTGTGCTCACCCAGCGGGCGGCGCGAAGGCCCTTCCTTTCTGGTAGAGTGGATCAGTAAATCATAGCCGGCTTCATGCGCGCCCGCTTCGATGCCCTTTAGCATCGGTGGGAAAAACGCGCCGCTGATTTCAGACATGACCAGGCCAATGGTATTGGTCCGCCGGCTGGCGAGCACACGGGCCGCATGGCGCGGCACGAACTGAAGTTCATCCATGGCGAGGCGAACCCGGTCTGCTTTGTCAGGCTGTACCGGGGTAGTCCCATTTAAGACGCGGCTCACCGTGGCAATCGATACCTCTGCGTGACCGGCGACATCGGCAATCGTGGGTGGACGGTTTCTCAAAGTCACTTTGTTGGAGTTTGAAGGCTGGTTTTTATGAAAACGTTTTCTGAAAGCGCTTTCACGAGTATACAGAAAAGGATTGTGAAAGTCAACAAGCCGATGTCATGAGTTTTTGTTGCCTGTCTTATTTTCTCTCTGAGAGGGATTATCTTAGTAGGAACGAGCATGAGAGCCGTAAGCAAAATATGCTTTCCAAGAGTATGATTGATTCGATGAAGAATCTCAAAACTGACGTCGTTGAGACGACTTCGACTGAATCGACCTCCCCGGCATTCGAAGCTTTATTTCGAGAGCATTGGGCCCATGTCTATCGTTTGCTGAGCCGCCTGGTCGGCGACCCGTCCGAAGCGGAAGATCTGGCGCTGGAAGCCTTTGTGCGCCTGTATCAAAAATACCCGTTAGGGCTGGGCGAGAACGAGTCCAACCCTGGCGGGTGGCTGCATCGAGTGGCGACCAATCTTGGCTTGCATTCCATCCGCAGCTGGAAACGCCGTGAGCATTATGAATTGACTGCCGGAAAATACGCCCTGGAAGAGACCACCCAAGACAGCCCGGCGGAGATCCTGGCAAATGAAGAGCAACGCCGCCTGGCGCGGCTCGCCCTGGCACAGATGAACGAGCGGCAGTCCCAGCTTTTGATCATGCGCTATGGGGGCTCATCCTACAAGGAGATTGCCGGAGCCCTCCAGCTGTCACCCACGTCGATCGGCCCCTTGTTATTACGTGCGGAGCGTGAATTCGAAAAACAGTACCGGGCGCTCACACAGGAGAAACCATGAGAAAACATCTAACGGACGGTGAACTGCGGGCTGCCCTCGATGGCGAATTGGAAGCTGCCCCACAGCAGCATCTGGGGGCCTGTACGGGTTGTCAGGCACGGCAGCGGCAACTGTGGAAAGAACACGAAGCGCTGGCTCAGCGGCTTGCTTTTCTGGCACCGGCCGACGAGCCCGTTCCACCTGTGGGCCGGGCCTGGGTCAGGTTTTCTCAACGATTATCGATCAAAAAGGAGATTTCTATGTTCAAAAAAATGTTTACATTTCCGGTTGTCCGTTTTGGGACCGCTGCGCTGTTGATCCTGGCGCTGGTGCTGGCGTTCCCTGGCACCCGCGCCCTTGCCGGAGAACTGCTCAGTCTATTCCGGGTCCAGCACGTGACCGTTATCCCGGTGGACTTCACCGGCATGGAACAACTGGATGGCTCGGTGGGCAACAATATCAGTCAACTGATCTCTGAGTCGGTTACAATGCAAAAAGAACCCAGCGATCCTGTCACTGTCGCTACGACTGACGAAGCCAGCCAGCTGACCGGTTTCAACGTCCGCGCCCCGCAAGGGCTCACCCCTTCACGCATCAGTGTCATGAACGGGTCGGCGTTCACCTTTACTATTGACCGTGCCAAAGCGCAGGCATTGCTCGATGAAGCGGGACGCAACGATCTCGTCCTGCCGCAGGATGTGGACGGTGCAGATGTATCGGTCAACATTCCTTCCAGCGCCAGCCTTGCGTTTGGGACATGCCCCGAACCCAGCAGCAAAAGTGAAGCAGAGCGCGAGAGGCAGAGAGAGACGCAGGGCAACGGCTCCCCTGGACGTATGTATGCGGACTGTATCATTTTTGCCCAGATTCCAAGCCCTGAAGTTTCTGCACCCGCCAGCCTCGACATTAACAAACTCGCCCAGATTGGCCTGGAATTCACCGGCATGACCGCTGAGGAAGCTGCAGAGTTTACCAGTACGGTTGACTGGACGTCCACACTAGTGGTGCCCATTCCCAAGAATGCAGCGACGAACCAGCAGGTAACGGTCGACGGTGTGACCGGCACGCTGATCGAACGCCCCTCCGATGACGCTCCCCAGTTCGCGTTATTCTGGGTCAAGGATGGCATTATCTACACCATTGGCGGCCTGGGCAGCAACTCGCAGAAAGCGCTCGAGATCGCAAACTCACTACCGTAGTACTCTGTCATTGCGAGCGACGGTAGTGAGCGAAGCAATCTCCCAATAAACAGGTAACTCCCACGTTACAGGAGATTGCTTCGTCGCCTTGGTCTTGGTATAGTCGAGAAGAGCGCTCAACCTACTCGACCAGCGGCTCCTCGCAATGACATTTATATCTTGGAAAACAAATCACTTTGACTGACGCAATCGATACCCATCTCTTAAGAAAAGTCTTCGGCGATTATGCCGCTGTGAAAGGCCTCACCCTGCAAGTAAAGCAGGGTGAGGTGTTTGGTTTTCTGGGTCCCAACGGCGCAGGCAAGACCACATCCATGAAAATGCTGCTAGGGTTGATCGCACCTACGTCCGGCGAAGCGACACTGCTCGGCAAACCGATTGGAGATCAGGAAGCCATGCGGCGCGTCGGCTTTTTGCCGGAGCATTTCCGTTTTCAGGAATGGCTGTCTGCCGATGAGTTCCTGTTGTTGCACGGACAGCTGCTAGGGATGCAGACGAAGGACCTGCAAGGACGCCGCGACGAGCTGTTGGAACGCGTAGGGCTTACT
>DATFQC010000059.1:0-2718 GCA_035264425.1 Anaerolineales bacterium | reverse complement strand
CTGTGTATTACAAGCAGAAAAGTGGGGGTTGCCCACTTCTCGTTGCGTGCGGTCATCAATTCGTACAGAAATATTGTAGCATAGGCAATTAAAAGATGCAAGATATAATACCCGCCATGTCACAACGGAACTTCGATAAAGCAGCATTACGCGGTGAACCATCCTATGTCTGGCGCGCAGGTCAGCAGCGACGGCTAGAGATGATCGCCCGTGCTGCCGGAGACCGTATCCAAGGACGCATTCTTGAAAATGGATGCGGACTGGGCATGTATGTGGCGCATCTCTCCCCTTTCGGGGGCAAAGTCATTGGCTTGGAATATGACTTCGAGCGCGCCGCAGAAGCACACGTCAACGCGCCGCATATCCTAAACGCCGCGGGAGAATTCCTCCCATTCCCTTCTTCAATATTTGACTTGATCCTTAGTCACGAAGTGATCGAACACGTTCAGGATGACCGCCTGGCAATCTGTGAGATGGTCAGAACGCTACGAAATCCTGACCGCGCGTCGGGGAAGTCCGGCGGACGAATTGCTCTTTTCTGCCCAAACCGTGGCTATCCGTTTGAGACACATGGAATTTATTGGAATGGCAAATATCACTTTGGGAACAAGCTGCTTGTAAACTACTTACCGCGCAGTCTACGTGACAAACTTGCACCGCATGCCCGTGTGTATTCGACAAAGGATCTACAGAAACTCTTTGAGGGTTTACCTGTTAAGTTTATTGAACGCACAGTAATTTTCGGTGCTTATGACAACATCATCGCCCGATTTGGTCCACTTGGAAAATTTCTGCGCAGCATCTTGCAATTTTTAGAAAGAACTCCACTGAGAATATTCGGCTTGTCTCACTTTTGGGTTGTCGAGAAGATAAACGGATAGATGCAGAAAATTGTTGGGCTGCTAACACTTCACGTTGTTTGCATTTATTTCCTCTGGCTATTGTGGAAGGATAAGAAGGAAGCAGAGAAGCGCGGTGGATCACTCACGAAAATGGGATATATAACAAAGACCAAATCTCCACGCTTGTTCCGCTTCTCCATTTGGGTGGATTTTCTTGTTTTATTATTTCTGTATATTCTGTTGGCCATTTATTCGCTTGGACTGGCTTTCCAATAAGAGATATGGCGCTTTCCTGATGAGGTAAATGTGACAGAGATCCGTACCAAATCCGAATTGATCAGTGCACTCAAGGATTCCAACTTGCGTGCAGAAGACTGGTTTCTCAAAATCCCCGCCGACGAATTTTTCACGCGGCATGGAGAGGTGTGGTCTCCATCTGACAATGTGGATCATATGATCAAGGCCGTAAAGCCCATCACCAAAGCCTTGAATTTACCGAAAATCACTTTACAGACCATGTTGGGTAAGGCGGAAAAACCATCTGTGTCGTATGAGGAACTGTGCAAAATCTATCGTGATGAGCTCGCTAAGGGTGCACTGGCATCCGGACGCTATCTCCCCGATCAGGAATCGCCCTCCGAAAATGCCGAACAGAAAAAGAAGGATCTATTGCAGCAATGGTCAATTGCTAGCGATGAACTTGTTTCCGTAGTCGAAAAATGGCAGGAGAATGATTTGGACAATTATTTACTTCCTCATCCCATCCTGGGAAAGCTGACCGTCCGTGAGATGATCTTTTTCACCATCTATCACAATTTGCGCCACGCGAGTTTGGCGGGCGACTGAACAGAGTTGTTTGTGAAGTACTATAATGAACCCTGCCAACATGCAGGGTTCTTCTTTTTTATCTCAGTTTTCGAAATATTTGCTTGCGTTTTTGCTGATTGCTGCGATTACGGCATTCTTTTTTGTTCTCCGTGACATTTTTCTTGACACCACACTTGTTGCTTTGCTCTACTTGATACCTCTCGGCATTATTACAGCGCGCTGGGGGCTGGGGCCCGGCATCATGAGCGCTTTCCTCACGTTCCTGACCTTAAATTATTTTTTCATCGAGCCGCATTACACCTTCACGGTACATCGTCCCACGGATATTGTGATTTTGGTTGTATTTCTCATTGTCGCGGTTGTGATTAGCCAACTGGTTGGACGCGCCCAAGCTGGTCTCGCTGCGGCAACCGCCCGCGAACGCGAGGCCACCCAGTTATATGAATTGAGTACGGCCCTGACAGGTTTGCAAGAAGACCGTGCCATTGCCCAAATTCTTGCAAAACAGGTCCATGCAGTTGCACAAGGCGAACGTGTCGAACTCAACATCACCGGCAACCGGGCGTTTCGATTTCGATTCCCAGAAAACAACACCCCCCACCGACCACCAGATTTAGTTATCCCTATTGAAGCTGCACGTGGAATTCTGGGAGAGATTCGGCTTTGGAGAGCGGAGCCCAGCATATCACTCAGCGAGAAGCGGCTGTTCCAGACGTTCGCCAGTCAGGGCGCCTTAGCGTTGGAACGCGCCTGGCTGGCGCAGGCCGATTCCAGGGCACAAGTTTTGGAAGAAAGCGATCAGTTAAAGTCTGCGATTTTATCCTCGGTTTCGCATGAATTAAGGACACCCCTTTCCACGATCAAAGCCGCGGCGTCCAGTTTGCGCAGTGGCGAAGTGAGTTGGGACTCACCTGCGCGCGACGAGTTAATCTCAGCGATTGACGACGAAGCCGATCACTTGAACTTGCTCGTGGGCAATTTACTGGATATGTCCCGCATTGAATCAGGCGCGCTAAAGCCAAAGCGTGAATGGAATGTGCTGCCAGAA
>DATFQC010000058.1:0-2487 GCA_035264425.1 Anaerolineales bacterium | reverse complement strand
CGTTGGAAGAAGTCATCGCAAAAATTTATCAAACTCAAGATGTCATTGCGAGCGCAGCGAAGCAATCTCCCGCTTAATAAATTGGATTCCTGGTATTGACCATGTCCATTTTGATCGAGATTGCTTTGTCGCGATAAACGTTCCTCGCAAGGACATTTATTCACTACACGCAGTTTTAGGAAGATTAGAAAGTCAGGAAAACTTCATATCAAAAATCAGAGGGAATTCGGAACGCGTTTATAATCACCATCCGTTACCAGCTTGGCTGGCGACATCCCCAAAACATTGTATCCACCCTACATATTTATATCCCAAAAAGAGAGCATACTATGTTATCTTATCCCACCGCCCCGAAACGTCCCTACGAAATCACCCAACATGGCCAAACCCGCATTGACAATTACTATTGGATGCGGGACCGCTCAGACCCTGAAGTACTCAAGTACCTACACGCAGAAAACGATTATCTTGAAGAAATTATGGGGCATACCAAGTCTCTGCAAGTGACTCTGTATGCCGAGATGAAGGGACGCATCCAGGAAACGGACTCAACGGTCCCTGAGAAAAGAGGCGAGTATTTTTATTACTCGCGCAACGAAGAAGGCAAGCAATATCCAATTTACTGCCGCAAAAAGGGTTCGCTGGATGGCCCCGAAGAGATCCTGCTCGATCAAAATGTGCTGGCAGCCGAAAAATCCTTCTGCAGCGTTGGCGCGCTGACGGTCAGCCCGAATGGAACCAAGCTTGCCTATTCGGTGGATACCGAGGGTGGCGAAGTTTATACCCTTTACGTCAAGGATTTGATTACTGGCGTTCTCTATCCCGAAATTATTCAAAATACATACAGCAGCGTCTATTTCCATACAGGCGTGGAATGGGCAAATGACAGTCAGACGCTGTTCTACCTCACGATGGATGAGTCCGAACGACCCTTCAAGGTGTTTCGTCATCGAATTGGGGACGATCCAGGGCAGGATGGGCTGGTCTTCCATGAGGAAGATGAAGCCTATTTTCTTTTTATCCTCAAAACACGCGACAATCAATACATCCTGACTAATCATCACAGCACGCGCGCGATGGAGATGCGCTTTCTTTCCGCCGATCAACCAGATGGCGAATTGAAGGTATTATCGCCCCGCAAAGATGGGATCGAATATCTCGCCGCACATCACGAGGGGTGTTTTTATATCGTCACAAATGACCAGGCACAAAATTTCAAATTGATGAAGGCAGGGATCAACGTCTTAGGGAGTGAGAACTGGGAAGAAATTATCCCCCACCGTGAAGATGTACTGATCGATTACGTGGATACATTCAAAGAGTATTTGATTGTTTATGAACGCCGGAATGGGCTACGGCAAATCCGCATCAGTCCGTTTCGCATGATGAGCAATGTAAGGTACATCGAGTTTCCTGAACCAGCCTACAGTGTGGAACCTGAGAGCAACCCTGAGTTCGATACGACCAGTTTGCGCTTCACTTATTCCTCGCCGATTACGCCCCACTCCATCATTGATTACCACATGGATACCGGTCAATGGGAGTTGATCAAGCAGAATATTCCAAGCGACTATGATCGTTCGCAATATGAAGCGGAACGAATCCAGGCCATTGCACCGGACGGGAAGCAAATCCCGATGACGATTGTTTACAAAAAAGATTTAAAAAAGGATGGGAACAACCCAACCCTGCTTTATGGATATGGTTCCTACGGTTCAGTGATCGACGCGGATTTCAACTCCCAACGCCTCAGCCTCCTGGACCGTGGATTTATCTTCGCCATCGGACATATTCGCGGCGGCTCCGACCTGGGTCGGGCCTGGTACGAAAACGGTAGGATGCTCAACAAGAAAAATTCGTTCACCGATTTTATTGCCTGTGCAGAGCATCTTATTAAAGAAGGCTTTACCTCGAATAAGAAACTTGCCATCTTGGGTGGTTCAGCCGGTGGGCTGCTGGTCAGCGCCTGCTTGACGATGCGACCGGATCTGTTCCAGGCAGTCATCAACAAGGTCGCCTTTGTGGATGTCGTGACCACCATGAGCGACCCAACCATTCCTCTCACAAGTCTGGAGTGGGATGAGTGGGGTAACCCTCAGGTGCGTGAGCATTATGAATATATGCTGTCCTATTCGCCATATGATAATGTGCGCCCAACCGCATATCCACACATGCTGATTACGACAGGGTTGAATGATCCCCGTGTGGCTTACTGGGAGCCGGCCAAGTTCGCGGCCAAACTCCGTGAGATGAAGACCGATAACAACCTGCTGTTACTGCACACCAACTATGAGGCGGGTCATGCCGGTGCCTCCGGACGGTATGACTATCTAAAAGAGGTTGCCATCGATTTTGCCTTCCTGATCGATCGGTTGTGCGACCCACATTCCCCTCTTGAATTCCAGGATATGAAGGGTATATAATTTCGACAACAGTTGTCATCTCACGAAGTGAGGAGAAGTTCCATGGACCGTTATCTTGTCGAAT
>DATFQC010000057.1:0-14909 GCA_035264425.1 Anaerolineales bacterium | reverse complement strand
CCCACCGACACAGGTGATTAATAGTGTAAAGAAAGGATTAACCAGACGGGAAGCACGCTTAAAGATGCGTGGAGGGACCTCCACATCGGATGTCGATGATGGGATTGTAGAATTCTCCTTAAAAGACGGCACGCATGTTGATCTATCGAGAAGGCAGGTCCGAAAAAAAGAGCAGGTCATCCACTTAACTCCTGCCGAGGGGCGTTTGCTGCGGGTGCTGATCGAAAACCCGGGGCGTGTTTATTCTCATCGCGAATTGGTTCTTCTTGTGCAAGGTTACGATACGTCTCAACGGGAAGCGCCGGAAATATTGCGCCCGCTGGTAAGTAGACTGCGCCATAAGCTGGAATCATTCCCCTCTCTTTCTGATCGAATCGTCAGTGTACGTGGTACGGGTTATTTATACGAATCCGAAAAGTAGAGAATACTCAACAACTTATGTTTAACCATTTGAATAAACCCACCGAGATGACTTCGGTGGGTTTATTCGTGCTTATAAAAGTCTGCTGGAAAATCAGGCGGCTGCAACCAGCTCAACAATCCACTTGGATGCGCAGGATTCGATGGTGGTCGCTCGAACCAGGCTAACAGGAGGCTAGTGGCTAATCCAGCCGTGCCAAGCCATTGGAGTGAAGTCAGGCTCTCGCCCAGCAGTAAATGACTAAATGAGATCGCCACAAGTAATTCACCGAGTCCAAAAAGCGCAGTCTGCATGCCGCCGATATGCTTCACACCCATGAAAAGTAATAATCTTGAAAAAAAGGTGACGGCGGTAAGACCCAACACAGGAAGCCAGGGGGCGTTTTCGGCCGGCAGCCTTCGATCAAAAATAAGATAAGCTGGCACAACGATCAAACTCATAGCTAGTAATGTGTAGACTGTCACAGTAGGTGCAGGGATATCATATAATACGCGTTGATTGATGGGGAGATGCAGCGCATATAACGCGGCTGCAATAAGCATAAATAGTACACCCCACAAATCAATCTTCCCTGTATCTACCCTGGTGAGTAAAAATACGGAAAGGATTGCGATGACCATGCGGAATCCCGTTAATTTCGAATGATTTTGCTTATCCAGTTGAAACCAGAGAGCGACAAAGAAAGGATAAAGTGCATAAAGCATTTGCGCAATACTGGCATTTAATTTACTTAAGCCAACATAATAAAAAATAGAACCGATTCCGTTAATTGTTCCGGCCATCAAGCACCCCAAAAGGCCGACAGGATAAATGTAAAGGCTTCGACGTCTAAATACCGCCATAATGATCACAAGAAGGAGCGCGGCCATGCTTGTGCGCAATGCCACTACGGCCAGCGGTGAAAATTTTCCCGCGCCCATGGCGGCCTTGCCAAAGACCGGTGCCAAGCCGAGAAAAAATGCAGACAGCACCGCCGCGTTGATCCCCGGATTTCGACCAATTTGCATCTTAATGATTACCTGCTAATTTCAAATGTAACGACGGGTAACACCAAAACCCGTCGTTGCTAAAATGATTTTTCATCGTTCTGGCTGATCACTAATTTTATCGTATGAGTGACCGGACTTCTTCCAGGAATTCATCATTCAGAAAATCACCTTTCAGCATAAGGGATTGAATCTGGCCTTGCAGGCGGCTTTTTTCATCGACTGTCAATTCTTTTGCTGTGGCAACAATTACTGGGATGTTTGCTGTTTCTGGCTTGCTGCGTAGAGCATCCAGTACTGCAAATCCATCGACTTCGGGCATCATTAAATCAAGGATGACTAGGTCAGGGCGTTCTGTTGTCACGAGCTCAATTGCTTCACGACCATTTGTGGCTTCTGAGATCTCGAAATCTCCCTGCGATTGGAGGATACGTCGGATGAGGCGACGCGCCTCCGGTGTATCATCCACGACCACCACGCGCGGGAACCGGTTTGGCGTCACATTATTGAGGGCCGAAAGTAGGCCTTCCTGAGGTGTGGGTGTAAGTTCCTGTCTTTGCAGGTCCACATCACGGGTCCAGCCTTCGCCAAAAAGAAATTGTTCAGCAGGCAAAGTGTGCCCCGTACAATTCACAACCACTGTATCAGTTGATTTAATAATGCCAGCGCGCACAAGTTTAAAAAGACCAGCGAATGCTACCGCCGCGGCTGGCTCGGCGGAAATACCTTCCATTTTAGCCAAAACATGCATGGCCCGAAAAGCATCCTCATCGCTGACGCTTTCGAATACGCCGTGTGTTTCATTAACTTGCTTGCGCAACATCACATATGTTCTGCCTGGATCACCCGTTGCAAGTGTTTCGATCCGAGTCTTCGGTGAAAGGACAGGTTCGGCCTGTTCGAGTCCTTTTTTCCAACTGTCGACCATGGGAGCACATCCTTCAGCCTGGATTGGGGCTATTGCAGGGATGTGGTCAATCATTCCAAGTTGTTGCAACTCACGAAAGCCCTTATAAACACCTAAGGGTCCCATACCCCCACTGATGGCTTGAATATACCAATCAGGTGTACGCCATTTTGGCACTTTATCAGTTGAACCAGAAGGCGCACCTCGCTGCAGGGTTAATTGTTCGGCAATCTCAAAGGCAATCGTCTTCATCGCTTCAACCGCAGTAACCGTACGGGCACCCATGTCCTGATACAGTCCACGTTGCCGCGCGAATTCTGCTGCGACTTGTTTTGCCTGATCGTATGATCCGGTGATCTTTACCACCTGACTCCCATACAAAGCAATTTCACGCATTTTCACACCGGGGACAAGGCTGGTGACAAAAGCCCAGAGTTTTATGCCGGCCCGGGCCGCATACGCAGACAGCGAGATAGCAACATTCCCTGTAGAAGCGGCAACCATTTCGGTAATACCGCCTTCTTTGAGAGCGGCGATAGTTACTGCCGCCTGTCGGTCTTTGAAGGAAGATGTTGGCCCTTGCCGCTCATCCTTGATATAAAGATTGGGTAATCCAAGCATCATTCCTAAATTAGCGGCTTGAATGAGAGGAGTGCCTCCCTCGCCCAGTCTTAAGGTAGGGTTTGGGTTGTGAATGGGCAGTAACTCTTGATAACGCCATAAATCGAAGGGACGATTTTTTATTTCTGATGGAAAAGTACTTGCCACCTCCGTCATGTCGTATTCTGCTTCACGCCATTGGCTGTTGCATTGAGGGCAATGCATGGAACTGGGTATGAATGGCGCGGCGTGGCCACAGTCTAAACACCTGATTACAAATGACATATAGTTTCCTGTTAGGTTATGAGCCAAGTCTCTGTAATGCGATTTCAATGCTTTCGATTAATTGATCTTCGTTGAGCGAACCTTTGGTGATCAATCGCTGACCAAAATTATTTAACTGTTGTTGCTGTTCAGGTGTCAAGCCACCGCCACTGACCACTAGTACAGGAACATTACGTAGTATAGAATTTTCGCGAAGTTGCTCAAGTATGGTGAATCCATCCATTTCTGGCATAAAGAGATCAAGTATGATGGCGTCCGGTGTCTTCTTAACAATTGCTTCCCACCCTTTACGGCCACCTTCGACAAGGATCGGCTTATAGTGACCCTGCTGATTAAGAATCTTCTCGATCAAACGTAGATCGTTGGGATCATCATCAATGACCAATACTTCATGAATTGTTCCACCCTTGTTCAAACGATCAAGAGCGCAGACTAAGTCCTCTTCCAGGATCGGTTTGATCAGATAATCAGCCGCGCCCAGAGTGAATCCTTTATCAGCCTGTTCCATGATTGAGCAAATGATAACCGGATACTCGCGCGTCATCGGATCAGATTTGAGATCCGTAAGAACCGACCAACCATCCTTGTTTGGCATCATAATATCGAGTGTGATTGCGTAAGGCTTAATTTTTAAAACTTGTTCTCTGGCTTTTGCCGGATCTGTCAGTGGCACTACATAATATCCTTGTGGATTGAGATAGCGTTCGTATAATCCGATTACTTGAGGATCATCATCAATGGCTAGGATTACTTTCCTGCCTTCAGGGATTTCCTGTTGTGGCTGGTTATATAGGGGCAGAGTAAACCAGAAGGTTGAACCTGTGCCCGATCCGCTATGAATCCCAATCCGTCCGCCGTGCAATTGTACAAGATTTGCACAAATAGAAAGTCCAAGTCCTGAACCGCCGCTTTTGCGTGTCGCCGAGCCATCCACCTGGGAGAAGGCCTGGAACAGTTTCTTTTGATCTTCAATAGTGATACCAGGACCCGTGTCAATCACATTAATAAGTGCTTCCATTTTTCCTGAAGGACCCTTTTGAACAAGAGCCTCTACGGTAATGGAACCTTCATCAGTAAACTTAGATGCATTCGAAATGAGATTAAGCAATACCTGGCGAACGCGCATCATATCACCACGAATAGCGGGCATATTGGCTGGAATACGCTGAAGCAATTGGATGGGTTTCTCCTTTACCAATCCTTTGGCTGTAGACATAACACTTGTCGTCATTTCGGCGAGATGAACCTCCTCGAAGTTTAGTTCCATCTTACCGGCTTCAATGCGGGCGAGGTCAAGAATATCGTTGATTAATCCCAACAGATGCTGACCTGAGTTATAGATGGCTGTCAGATCTTGCTGTTGCATATCACTCACTGGGCCATCAATACCTTTCAAGATAACGCGAGAGAAACCAATGATCGAGTTCAATGGTGTTCGCAATTCATGGCTCATATTTGCCAGAAATTGACTCTTTAACTGATCCACTTCACGCAAATCTTTGATTAATTGTTGAGAAAGTTCATAAGAGCGGGCGTTGTCGATGGCAACGGCTATCTGATCTGCCAATGATTGCAGCACCGAGAGATCGTCCTGGCTGAACGCGTAGGCTTGGGTGGATTGAATATCGATCACACCCACAGGGCGCGATCCAATTCGTAAAGGGATAGACACTTCGGCGCGCGTATCCAGCAGGAATGGGTTAGGAACATAAAGAGGTTCAAGATCTGTGTCATTAACGAGCCTCGGCTCAATGCCTTCCGCTACCTTGCCAACAATCGAATTGGAACCCACAACCACTGAATATCTTTGAGCCTTCATTTTCTCGCCGGCTTCGCCAGTCGCCTCGCGGAGCACCACGTTGAATCCTGTCTCTTCAATGATATAGATCGCTGCGTAGTAAAAGCCGAACCGTTCGCTAATCAAGTTGACGGTTCGCGTAAAGATCGTATTAAGGTCGAGGGTAGATGTAACCAGACGTCCGATTTCCGAGGAGGCGGCAAGATAATCATTGCGCCGTTTCAAAATCTCTTCTGACAGTTTTCGCTCGGTAATATCCTGGTGGACAGCCAGAAAACCGATCGCTTTTCCACTTTCATCCAGAATCGGGCTATTCGTTCCGGCAATGGGAATCAGGGTGCCATCCTTGGTCTTGTTTGTAATTTCTCCTGAAACTGTTCCACCCGAAAGTAAAGTCTCCCAGAATTGTTTATACTGTTCTTCAGGTACAAGACCAGATTTAAAGATGCGCGGAGTCTTTCCGACTGCTTCTTCTGGTGAATAACCATAAACCTTTTCAAAAGCAGGATTTGCATATTGAATGACGCCGTCGAGGTCAGTAATAAAAACGGCGTTATCCGAACGATCAATACCCAGTTTGAATTTTTGGATCTCACGCTCTGCAAGGAACCTTTCAATAGCAGATGCGACTTGTGTCGCAATAATAGAGAGAATGTCCTGATGTTGTTCCGTAATGCGAGTGCTATGATCGTAAGACTGGATGGCAATAACACCTGAAACAACCTGTTTTGATCGCAGTGGAACGCCAAGCCAATCGACACTTCTAACACCATCATTTACTACTTCCCCTGCAGCTTCGAGATCTGTAAAAATTTCAGGAGTAGTGCGTAATGGCTTGCCAGTGCGAATTACATAGCTTGTCAGCCCTCTACTAAGCTTTCGTGGAGACCAATCTTCATCAATTTCATCTGAATGATAGGGGAAAGTAATGAGATTGGTAGCAGGATCGTGTTGTGCAATATAAAGATTATTCACGGGCAGAAGCGGCTTAACAGCCTCATGAATAGAATGAAGTAATTCATCCATGGTTTTGGATGCAAGGACGCTTTCAAAGATTTGCGTGATAGCAATTTGCGTAAGTTCATTAATTTTACGGTCCGTAATATCACGCGCGACCCAGAACACCTGCTCTTCACTTAATTTTGAAATATTTGCATCGAACCATAAGTTGTTTCCGGCAATATTAAGCGGATATTCAATCTTTATGATCTCATTGCTGCGCAATGCCTGATGAATTGCCTCCATAAATTGATTGTGCAAATCTGGCGGTAAAATCTCCTTTAGATACTTGCCTATCATCTCATCAGGAGGTCGTATTAGCAGGGACGGATTGGTTGGAGCAATTCGAACATAACGACCCTCTTTGTCGTACACGATAATTACATCATTCATGGATGCAAATAGGGCGCGTAGTTCGGACTCCGATTTCTGGGTTTCCTGGAAGAGACTGGCGTTTTGAATAGCAATTGCTGCCTGACGCGCCAGACTGGTCAAGAATTCTAATTCTGCTGGCGTAAATTCTTTGCTTTGACCTGCGCGCCAAACAGCCATAAGACCAGATACCTTATCCGCAGATAAGATTGGAACCCCCATGACATGCTCAAACGGTCTTTCGATTGTTCCCTGGATTGTAATTGATTCGGGTTGGTTGTTAGCATCATTTACCGTCTGCCCTACTTTTTGCAAAATGATCTTCCCGAGAATGCCCTCGCCTGTGTGAATTATATCGTTCTTGATCTCTTCTGCATCTGCACCAATTACTGAAATGGCCCGCCAATCGATGCCATTGGGTACTGGCAAATATAAGGCGCTACTTTCTGCTTGAAACAAGTCTCTTGCGTAAATTGCGATTTTCGTAAGTACCGTTTCCAAATCTAACGTGACAGAGATCTCTCGCCCGACCTCTGCGAGTGCAGTAGTTTCCTGAGCGCGACGTTGCGCCTCTTGGAAAAGTCGTGCATTTTCAATAGCGATGGCGGCCTGACTGGCAATAGTTGTTAAAATATCGCGATTGTGTTCATTATAAATATTCGGTTTCTGGACACTTTGCACCGAGATTAAACCAAGGACACGGTCGCCAATCATAAGTGGCACGCCCAGCCAGGATTGAGAAGGCGTGTCATCCTCATTCAGCGCAACGAATTCAATCCCCAGCAACTCCATGTGCTTCAGAACATTGTTTGGAGCAAATACTGGCTTTTTTTTGCGAATGATGTAATCTGAAAAACCACGGTTTCCTAATTTACTGGGTGAGAGTTGAACGCGCTGACCCTCTTCAAAAACTAAAGGGTAGTTTTTTTCTTCATTTTTTTCATCGTAGAGCGCAACGAAAAAATTGCTGGTGTCCATCAAGCGGCTGGTGTAGCGATACACGATCTCGGCGATTGCCGGCGTATCCAGTTTCGTCGACAGCTCACGACCCATCTCATTGAGCACACTTAGTTCTTCTGCACGTGTTTGAGTTTCCTGGAATAACCTTGCATTTTCCAGAGCCAATGAAAGCTGATCGGCGACCTGCTTAACAAGTAATTGTTCGTCCTGACTCCAGGTGCGTTGCTCTGAATCATCTAATACTTGTAGGGTTGCCCATGAATTTTGTCCGGCCTGGAATGCCAGCGACATGACCGATTCCTGCCGCGAAGCCTGACTTATTACATCAACAGACTGCCTAGCTCTAGTAATCGAATTGGTCTCCTCAGGTTGAGAAGGTTTCTGTTCCGAGGCGCGTTTATGGAACGCGGGCTTTAATTCCGCGGGTGCCTGTTCAGGTTTGACAGCTTCAAATAAATTCTTAAGCCGCTTGTCGACTGGCTTCTTCTTTGGCATATTCAATTAACTCCTGAGCAAGGACACGGTATTGTTGTGACCCGCGGCTTGTAGGCTTATATTGTGTAATAGGTACGCCGGCAATCGGGCTCTCACGAAGTTTTGTATCAATTTCGATTACTGTTGTGAAGACGCCCTGCCCAAATGTAGCCTGTAATTGTTCGAAAATATTACGATGCGTGCGGTTGCGTCGATCCAGCAATGTGACAAGGATTCGATAGGCAAGATGAGGATTGCTTTCCTGTCTAACGCGTCGAATGGTACCCATCATGTTTCGCAGTGCATAGGCAGAAAAATATTCTGCCTGCGTTGGGATAATGAGCAGGTCTGCCGCGGAAAGAGCGTTGAGTGTGATTGCGCCTAAAGCTGGAGGGCAGTCAAACAGAATATATTCATAGGGAAGAGGACCAGCTTGCAGCGCAGTGCGAAGAGTTGCCATATAGTGGCTTCGCATTGGCAGGAATTGTTCTGCCGTCTCAATGCGCGAGTTGGAAGGGACCAGATCCAGGTTCTTTACCTCAGTCCGGCGAATAGCGGTTTTGAGGGCAACATTATCAATCAACACACTTGCAGAGTTGAACTCCACTTCAGCAGCTTCAAGGCCCAAAGCAAGACTCAAGTTCGCCTGTGGATCAAGGTCAATCAGCAAAACTCGATGATCCAATTCAGCCAGCGCGGCGCCTAACGATAACGTAGATGTTGTTTTTGCAACCCCACCTTTTTCATTTGACATTGCAATTGTAAATGCCATATTTCCTCTTGGTTTATCCATTGAAAATTACTCGGCGCCTTTGACTGCCTGCGGAATTACTTCCACTTTGCTGGCACCCAGGGCTTTGCGCAATTCTTCCATTGCTGTTTGAATCATTGATTGTGGATCGTTCACACTTCGTATTTTGCCTGTAATGTTTGATACCAATCGTTCGCGTTCTGCGCGTCGAGTTGTTTCTTCGAAAAGGCGAGCATTTTCAGCAGAAAGGGCGACCCGTTCAGCGACTGCTCTAATCAGATCGATTTGATCCTGGTTTAACGCGGCTGTTGCTGGGGATTGAACAACCAGTGTGCCAATCGTTTCACCGCGTAACTCGATCGGCACTGTCACCTGACTAACTTCATTTTGAACTCGATTACTCTTACTTAATTCCGTTAACTGCAGCGGCTCATTCAGAGGAGACGATCCAGCAATGCTGTAGCGGTAGCCAAGTAACTTATTTTCCACAGGCATACGTGCCCATGCCTCTCGCGTTAATTGGTGACTGATTGTTTCTGCTTCGGAGAGGGCTCGGCGCGTTTCATCAAAAAGGCGAGCATTTTCGATGGCTAAACTCACCTGATCGGCAAGTAAACTAAGCATCTGGATATCTTCCTGTGTAAAAGCACCTCTTTCTGTGCTCTGAACATCCAACGCACCCACAACCAGCTTTCCACTTTTTAGTGGAAGGGCCATTTCAGAGTGTGTGTCAGGGAGTTCCGGATTATCAAAAAAGATCGCATCCACACCCACATCCATAGCAATGCGCGGATTACCTGTCAACGTTACATTGCCTACAATCCCTTGCTCTCCTACTCGTAATCGATGTTTGCGTTCCAGCATTCGTTTCCCACCTTCACTGTTTGCAGCGCTTAATACAGCAAATTCGTTGGCATCATCCAAAAGGAAAATACCAACATGATAAAAACCAAACCTGTGACTGATTACGGTCGTGATATGCGGTAGTAGCTCCTGAAGATCTCTAATCGAAGTGATGGCTTGTGTGACCTGAGCCAGTGCTTCAAATTGAGTTGCTCGGCGTTGTATTTGTGAATTGGCTTGATCCAGGTCCTGGTTACGATTGGCGAGTTCTCGAGTACGGTCTTCCACACGTACCTCCAACGCATCGCGCAGTTCAGTCAATTGATTATTAGTTGACCTTAGTTCAGTGGAATTTGCATTCGATCTTTTTACAGCACCCTGCAGGCTGCTGATGATCAGATAAAGAAATATCGCACCGAACAGGAACAAAACCGTTCCTTCGATTGCCACACCCAGCGCAGGACCGGGAATATAATTAATGATGCCAACATTTTCTGCATATACTAGTCCGAAGCCGGCGGCTACGCTAAGGATAGTAAATCCGATAGCAGGTTTCCACCCAAGCAACAAGCCTGCCATCAGCATAACCACAAAATAACTGGTGAATACTGTCCCTCGGATTCCACTTCCACTCAGTGCAATCATCGTGCTTGCGAGCCAGATTGTAGAAACGTGCAGGTACGCGGCCAAACCTACTCGTCCTGACTTCATCAAAAACCAACCGGTGGTAAGGATAGTAATAATCGCTGCTAGGATTAAATTGTCAACACCAAAAGGTTCAGCACCGGTAACCGTCCGTACGATCATGAAAAGTAACAGAATGGGAATGTTGCTCAAAACAATTACATTGAGATACCCGGCAGAACGTGTTTTCTCCTCGTTGTCGCTAAAGACTGGAGCAGTGAAGTGTTTTGATAATGAATTCAACATAATCCTATCCTCTGGTTAACTGGTACCATTATCCTTCCCGCTTTGAAACTGGATGACCACTTCTGAACCCGGCAGGACTCGACCCAGTTCCTCAACTGCGGTCTGCAAAACATTACGCATATTGACAGATGCGCCAATCTTGCCAGAGATATCTGCAGTGAGACGCTCGATCTCTGCCCGTCGCTGTGTTGTTCGCAGGAGTGTTGCGGACTCCAACGCAAGGGATAGACGCTCGGCAACAGCCTTGGCAATATCTACTTCATCTGGATCCCAGTCATGCCCCTTCGGCACACGGATATCTAAAACACCCACCACCTCTCCCCGCAAATGAATCGGAACGGCAAGAGTGCCGGTTTCCCCATTTTCAACCAGCGATTCTCCCTGCGAGATTACCTTATTGAGGTATGGATGATCAATAAATTTTTCAAGTGGTTTTAGAGTATTCTCTGAAATAAAATACCCAATCCTTTTTTCCTGAACCTGCAACAACCGCCAAGCTTCCTTCAGATAAGAATCAGAGGTACGTTGTGCTTCTTCCAACAATCTATGAGTTGCCTCATGAGAACGTGCATTTTGAATGGCAATCGCAACCTGATCTGCAAGTGTGTAAAGAGTATCTGTATCTTCAGGCAAGAACGCATTCGATTCTGTGCTTTGCACATCCAACACACCAATGATCTGACCCACATCTTTAAGCGGCACAGCAAGTTCAGAACGGGTCTCAGGGAGGTCAGGGTTGTCTTTGAAAGCGGCATCCACCCCCACGTCCAGAGCGATGCGTGGATTTCCCGAAGAGGCAACGTGGCCAACAATTCCTATCTGACCAACTTTGAGACTATGCCGGCGTGCCAGCATCCTTCTGCCACCGTCGCTGTTCGATGCGCGGAGGACAGCATTTTCACGTTGATCGTCCAATAGGAAGATACCCACATGATAGAAACCAAATTGTTCACTGATCACCTGGGCAAGTCTGAATAAGAGCGTGTCTTCATCCTGAATAGAAGTAGTGGCACGCGCTACTTGGGCGATCGCTTCGAACTGTCGGGCTCGACGCTCATTGCGCTGGTTTGCCATCTCCAGCTCGGCGGTGCGACTCGAGACGCGATCTTCGAGATTTTGATTAAGTTCCTGCAAATTTTGATTTGAGTTCACCAAATCTTTCTCGCTTGTGATTGCACGACGAATGGCATTTTGCATACTTGTAGTGCTGAAATAAACCAGTATGGTCACTGCGATGAATACAAACGAGAGATCGCGGGCGTATGCAATTGGATTTTGTGAGCTGGGTACCAAAACGCTATTGACTTGTAAGAGCGCAAGGACCCAGATCATACCAATCCCGCTTAGAATCACAGTGCCACCGGCGCGCCAGTTGACAATGATACTTGCCAGTAAGCCAAGTGCCAGGAAGGCCACAACAATAACATCCTTCACGCCATCTGCTGTAAATGCCTGTACAGTGACGCCCAGCCAGCCAAGGAGGACGATCGTGATTCCGCTTGCCGCTATATTTCCTGCATGGAGTAAATAAAGTGCAATCACCATAACCGCAATCAAGCCGGAGAATATAGCAATGCTAAAATTTTTCGGGTGCGCGAATTGAGGTATTAGGGCCACCAACAATAACAAGATTACACCCCACGCAAATCCATTGATAAATTTGGCGCGGAAATTTTTTTCCTCTTGTTCAAACAGGGGCGGGTTGAATAATCTCTGTATCATTCTGTATCTTTATTAAATTGGATTGCTATTTCGGCGCCTGGCAAGGTGCGACCCAATTCCTGTGCAGCCGTTTTTAGGAGTTCGTTAATATCGCTTTGCACACTGATCTTTGATGAAATTTCACCAATTGTGCGTTCCTTCGCAGCGCGTTTTTGGCTTTCTGCCAGTAAGCGCGCGTTTTCCATTGCAATGGCGGCACGCTCGATAATTGCTGTGACGATGTCCAGCTCATCCTGATCCCAAGGACGATTATCAGGTGCATGGATATCCACTGAGCCAATCACTTCACCCCGTAATTTGATTGGTAGCGATAAAGATGTGCCGCGACTTTTGATTGTGGATGGTGATTCATCGGCACGACTTTCGTCTTTACTATTTTTCTTGTACAGCAAAGATGCCCGGGTACCTGTATGACGAATTCCAGTAAGGTTTCTGTATTTCGTGAATTGCTGCCAGCCACTCTGGATGAATTGCTGTGAAAGAAGCTCTGATTCACTCAATGCTTGACGTGTCTGTTCAAATTGCCGCGCATTTTGAATTGCAATGCTTACTTGGTCTGCCAGGGTGGAAAGAATATTAATGTCCTCTGGGAAAAAGGCATTGGGTTCCGTACTTTGAACATCAAGAGCACCTATAATTTCTTCTCCTACGCGTAATGGGAGGGTAAGCTCAGAGCGTGTCTGAGGCAGTTCTGGATTGTCGAAAAAGATGGCATCTGCCCCGGTGTCCAACGCAATACGAGGCTTACCAGTTCCGGTAACGTAACCGACCAAGCCAGTCTCAGCTACTTTTAGTCTGTGACCTCTATCCAGCATTCTTTGTCCGCCTTCACTGTTCGCGGCGCTGAGAATTGCGTATTCCCTGGATGCATCCAAAAGGAAAATTCCAACATGATAAAAACTGAACTCCCGATTAATAGCACCAGTTATCTGTGAAAGCAAAATATTAAGATCACGCGTGGAACTGATCGTACGTGCAATGTGAGCGATCGATTCAAACTGCTTTGCACGTCGTTCATTTCTTTCATTGGCCAGGGAAAGTTCGGTGGTGCGGTGCTCTACCATTTGTTCCAAACTATCCAGTGTTTGTCGAAGACGGGCGGTCATGGTATTGAAGGCACGTGCCAATGTGCCAATCTCATCGTTGGTTGTCGCAGTTGCCTGTATGTTCAGGTCTCCTGCGGAAATCTGACTTGCAACCTGTGTAAGGCGTTGGATTGGCGCGGCAATGATTCTGCCTAGTCCCAAGCTTATTGCAAATGAGATGACTAACAGAATAATCAAGAGAATTGCTGCCACCTGTGCTGCAGAACGAAGCTGCTGCTGGGTTTGGCTGCGTGCTGAAATGATTGCACCCTGCAATTCTGAAGCCGGGACCACCAGTGCGATGCTATATCCATTCGCCTGCATAGGAAAGAAGGAAATATATGTTTCAACACCATTAACATCGACAGTCAGAAGGCCATTTCCGCCAGAGGTCATGCGCTTTGTTACAGCCTGGAGTTGGTCCGTGCCTGCTCCTAAAATAGTTTGTTTGAAGAACTCTTCACTGTTCATATCCTCTTGACGGATGCCAAACATATCAAATCCGGCTTGCGGCATGGAAAGAATACGGCCTGCATCGTCAATCATGAATGAGTAGCCTGTTTCCCCGATTTTGAGCAAACCAATCTGTTTGGTGATATCTCCCAACTTCATGTCAGCGGCTACAACACCAATAAATCGATTGTTTTCATAAACTGGCGAGGCAACGGTCACAACCAGCCCGCCACCCGTGGCGTCAATATAAGGAATGGTCCAACGCGGGCCACGCTGTGGATCGTATAAGGGGGATGAAATCAAGAAATAAGGTCGTTTGGTGGCATCAAAATCTGGCGGAAGGAGTGAAGCCAGATTTATATTTGGATAATAGCGGGTGACACCTCGGGTATCAATGGCGTACATGGCGAGCAGGGCTGGATGTGATTCCAGGAGTTCAGGCACGTAAAAGTCAAGGTACGCTGAGGTGTTCAGGTCCGCGATCACGGAGTTGTCCACTTTTACTCGAGTGGGAACAAATACAGAAGATGTATCGGTCGAGGAATTGCCATATTGACCTCCATTAAGTTGTCCAATACTGGCATGGGCATCCCAATAGGAGCCTTGACTGAGAACTGCTTTGCGGCCCTCCAATGAAACCCAATGATGAGACAGACCAATGACTTCCTCAGTTATGTCCTCGAAGGCCTGGTTTGCCTGGCTGGCTTGTGTAAACGCTTTATTGATTAGTTGTTCTTCTGCAAGCTGATTTACACTTGCATCTAGTCGCTGGGAAAGGGCACTGGTAATTTGTTGGGTCTGGTAAAGCACGAAGGCAACTAACACAGATAATGCTATTGCACCCGTTCCAATAATGCCGGTTACGATTTTTGTACGAAGATCCAGCAGTAGTAATTCTCTGACAAAGTAGATTGCAAATATAGACAGCACGACGAATGAAAAAATCCAGCGACCCTCCCCAGGGCCCACCGGCAGGCGGTTGGCATTTCCAAATGAATCAATGAAGATGGATGCAATGGGAAAAATCAGACTAATAATAAAAACCCGCCCAGCGTGTCTCCCTGGTAATGTTGTCAGGCAAATACTGGAGATTAATACTAATGATATGATGGCGTTCGGAACGCTTAGTCCACTTTGTACCAGTGGAATAAGAATCGATTGAAGAGCAATCGCGATGATAAATGTGATTCCGCTAGTAACCTGCCGGCCTACCTTGATTAGCCAATAACAAAGAGGGGCAGCAAAAATAATAGGCAGGGCAGCCCATAGTTGGCTCCGACTGGTATTCCCTAACGAAATTAATTCTAAGACCGCAAATAGGAT
>DATFQC010000056.1:0-3563 GCA_035264425.1 Anaerolineales bacterium | reverse complement strand
GTTATACAAAATGGAAAACGCGATAAATACAAAGATCAAATAACCGATTCCCATTAAATAGGTACTCGAGAATTTTTTACTCGTTTTATAGGTTAGAGTGCCGCGCTGCACCAAAATGCCTCCGATTATCCCGCCAAGGAGCGCAAAAAGATCTGTGAATATCATCGGAATATCAGTCCCAAAAGGAAAAACGAAAAAGCCCTGCATACTCCAGTACGCCATGTCGCACCACATAATGATCCCACCAACCAAATAGACAAAGATAGATATCCAGTTCGAGGAAGACTTTAGCAGTAAAGTGATTGAAGTAACAATGACTGTTGGGATGAGTGCCACCAGCAACGATAGGAATAAGTAAAACCGTAATCCCTGTAAGATGTATTGAATTTCCATGGATATTTTTCTCTATAAGAGATTATATGATAGATAACGCCTTCAAAAGGATCTTATGTTTCAACTAAAACGCACCCCTTTTCATGAACGGACCTCCGAATTGTGCCTGCCGCAAAACTGGCGGCGTTGGGCGGGATATATCGTTGTTGGCTCTTATGAGCTAACACTCGACCGTGAATATTGGGCGATCCGCAACTCGGCAGCGTTGATCGATGTCACGCCATTGATGAAGTACATCCTCAAAGGCAAGGATGCCAGCCGCTTGCTGAACCGCGTCATTACCCGCGACATGGACAAATTGAAAGTGGGTCAGGTCTATTACACGGGCTGGTGTGACGACGAGGGCAAGATGATCGATGATGGCACGATCAGTCGTCTCGATGAGGGCACATACCGCATGACGTCAGCAGATCCATCGCTGCGATGGCTTTCGATGAATTCCGTTGGACTCGAGGTAGACATCACGGAAGTCACTGACAAGGTGGCCGCGCTCAGTTTTCAGGGTCCTAACTCACGGAAAATCCTGAATAAGGTCGCGGATGCTCCCGTGGACGGGTTGAAATATTTCCGCCTCATGCAGAACAAAGTGGATGGCATCCCTGTCACGATTTCACGGACAGGTTATACAGGCGACCTGGGCTTCGAGATCTGGATGGATGCGGAAGCTGCGCTGACCATTTGGGATGCGCTGATGGATGCCGGTGCCGATTATGGCATTACGCCGGTCGGCATCCTCGCGATGGACATGGCGCGCGTGGAAGCGGGACTCTTCATGATCGAAGTGGATTACACCTCTACCAGCCATGCCTGGATCGAACCGCAAAAGTCGTCGCCGTTCGAGCTGGGACTCGATTGGACGGTTGCACTTAATAAGCAAGGGTATTTCGTGGGACGTCGTGCGCTGGAACGCGACGCTGAACTTGCGCGGCGCGAAGGCTCAGCCTGGAGATTAATGGGACTAGAAGTGGAATGGGAGGGAATGGAGCGACTATTCAAGGATGTAGGGCTGCCGCCGCAAATCCCCGGCATGGCAATGAGAGGTAGCCTGCCCATCTTTCTTGGCAATGTGCAGATTGGATATTCGTCCACGTCCACGTGGTCACCGCTGTTGAAGAAGTACATCGCATTGGCACATTTACAAAAGCCATATTATGAGGCTGGCACTGAGGTAAGAATGGAGATCACAGTGGAACACCACCGCCAGCACGCGCCGGCCAGGGTGGTCAAATTACCGTTCTACGAGCCGGACTGGAAGAAGAAATAGAAAATGAAAAAATATCTTCCCTTAACCTGGAATGACCCTCGGATAGAGATCAGAAAGTCATCCATCAGTGGCAATGGTATGTTTGCGCGCGAGCCGATCCGGCAAGGCGAATCCGTTTGTATCGTCGGCGGGATGGCGATGACAGATGCCGAGTTTGCGTCCTTTCAAGCCAATCACGCGCTTTACAACTCCATCCAGATTGATGATCACCTGCATTTGGTGGAAGACCCTGAAGTCACTCGTTCCCTGGATGTTAGCTCTATGAATCATTCGTGTGACTCAAGTACCTGGATGGCTGATGAAGTGACGCTGGTGGCCCGCCGAGATATAGGGGCTGGAGAAGAAGTCACCGTGGACTATGCATTGTTTACGACTCAATCAAATTGGATGCTGGATAATCGTTGTCATTGTGGTTCGCCAGATTGCCGCCGTATCATTACGGGAGATGACTGGAGACGAAAAGAAGTTCAGGAACGATATCGAAATCATTTTTCGCCCTTTATTAATCGCAGAATTGAGAATCACATAAACTGAGCAAGGAATCATCCATGACAGCAAATCAATATGACGCAATCATCATCGGTGGTGGACATAACGGGCTTGTGGCGGGCGCCTATCTGGCGCGGGCGGGCAAGAAAGTCGTTGTGCTTGAGCGCCGACCTATCGTCGGCGGGGCGGCGGTGACGGAAGAGATCTTCCCTGGCTACAAGTTCACCGAGTTTTCGTATGTGGTGAGTCTCTTGCGCCCGGAAATTATCCGTGATTTGGAATTGCCAAAGCACGGATTGAAAATTCTTCCATTGCCATCAACGTTTACTCCAATGGACGGCGGACGCCGTGGCGATTATCTCGCCGCATGGGACGATCACGATCTGACGCGCCGCGAGTTGTATCGTCACTCTCCCAAGGACGCAGAGGCCTACGATGAGTATGCCCGCGTCATGGCGCGCGCCGCAAAAGCCATCAAGCCCATCATCAACTTGATTCCTCCTGACCCCTCTTCCTTATCCCTTCGCGATCTACTAGGTCTGCTTAAGGTCGGACAATACGCGAAAAGCCTCTCCGAAAAAGAACTATACACCATCGCCAAACTCGCTACACAATCCTCCGCGGATTTGCTCGAAGAGTGGTTCGAGACCGACGCTTTGAAAGGCACGAAAGCTGCCAGCGGGATCATCGGTACGTTCCTTGGTCCGCGCTCGCCTGGGACGGCGTATGTATTGCTCCATCATTATATGGGCGAGATTGACGGCGCGTTCCGGGCCTGGGGTTTTGCCAAGAATGGCTCGGGCGGAGTCAGCGGCTCCATCCTGAACGCGGCGAAAGCGCTTGGGGTGCAGATCCGAGTGGACGCAAGTGTGAAGCAGGTTAAGGTCAGGAATGGACGCGCAGCAGGCGTCATCCTCGAGAACGGCGACGAGCTTGACTCTAAAGTTGTGATGTCTGCCGCCGACCCCAAGCGTACATTCCTGCAATTTGTGGAGGGGAAACATTTTCCAGATGAATTTGTTACATCGATCCAGAACTTCCGGACGCGCGGCTCGTCGGGCAAGGTCAACATTGCCTTGAGCGAACTGCCGAACTTCACGGCACTACCGTTCGAAGGCAAAGGACACGCTTCGGTTTTGCATCGCGGTGCAGTGTCTATTAGCCCAAGCATTGATTACATTGAGCGCGCCTATGATGACGCAAAGTATGGGCAGATCTCGAAGCGCCCGTATCTCGATATGATCTTCCCGTCGATGATCGACCCCGACATGGCGCCGCCTGGAGGGCACGTGATGTCCTGCTTTGTGCAATATGCGCCGTACGATCTTGAAGGCGGCTGGAATGACGCGAAGCGAAACGAATTGGGCGAAGCGGTCATCTCGACAATTGAGCAATACGCGCCCAACATCCGCAAGTG
>DATFQC010000055.1:0-7405 GCA_035264425.1 Anaerolineales bacterium | reverse complement strand
CATTGACTTCTCTTTTTGAGGGGGCGATCAAGTTGCTGAACCAGTCCCAATGGGCGGCGACTTCAGGGAACACGCCAAGCTGACGACCTGGAGTCGTCATGACCCAGAACTTTAATCCCCTGCTCCCATTTGTAGATTGCGGAGCACTTCGTAAGGAGGGAGCAAGGGCCAGGGGATAGTGCATTTCCCATTTCTCTTCCACTTTCTTTTTAAAATCCCAATGCCCGCCGCTTTCCTCGCCTGTGGGTTGAAAGACCGCATGGGCCTGTTTCCACTCCAAGTCCAGCGAACGTTTCCACATTGCCTGGGCTTCGGGGCGCACAAAAATATATTTTCCAAAGCGTTCAAGCTTTAAGCCATCGCCGCTATCGAGCAAGGCATAGTCTGTCCAACGTGTTGATTCCAGAAAAGTGAATAGTTGAGATGAAGTCATAACGAGTAGGACATAAGGTGGAGTAGTAAATTGGACAATATACTTGATTTTTCTCTTGAAAGTTGTATAATGTGGGAGAAAGTGGTAAGAAGTGGTAAGGACGCCGGTTGCGCCGGCGTTCACCTGTTAAAAAGGAATTATAGCACAAATGTTCTTAGGTCAGTACCAGCATAATCTCGATGAAAAAGGCCGCTTGATGATCCCGGCGCGCTATCGTGAATTGCTGGCGGCTGGCGCCTTCATCACGCAGGGCTTTGACAAGTGCCTCATGGTCATGACCGATGTCTATTTCGGACAAGTCTATGAGCGCATCAATGCCATGAACCTGGCTGACCCAACTGCACGCCTCCTCCGTCGTCTCATTCTTTCCAATGCTTATTCAGTCGAAGTGGATAAAGTTGGACGCATCCTCGTGCCGCAAATTTTGCGTCACGTCATCGAGCTGGATGGCGATGCCATTGTGGCTGGGCAAGGCGAATACTTTGAGGTCTGGAATCCTGCGGAATGGGATGCGCAAATCAATCAATTGCAGGATGTTGAAACGAATAATCAACGCTTTGCCACGCTCGATCTTTCCAGAGGTTATTTGTCGTCATAAAGGCGACCCCTGGTCGTCATTATGAACGATTCGCCGCATCAACCGGTACTTTACAAAGAGATTATACACGCGTTGCAGCCTTATGATGGTGGCCGCTATGTGGATGGGACATTGGGCGCGGGTGGCCATGCCCGCGGAATCATGGAGGCGTCTGCGCCAGATGGGCAACTGCTGGGTCTTGATGTAGACCCGCAGGCGCTCGCGCTCGCTCGTAAGAACTTGGCTCCTTATGAACAGCGCATCCATCTGGCGCAAGCCTCCTACACTTCTCTATCCACGCAACTGGCGCAGCTTCAATGGGACGCGGTGGACGGCATTCTGCTTGACCTAGGCGCCTCTTCGATGCAATTTGATACGCCCGAACGAGGTTTCTCTTTCCTGCAGGATGCTCCGCTTGACATGCGCTTTGGACCTCATGTTTCGCAGACTGCCGCCGATTTGGTGAACGAGTCTTCAGAACGGGAACTGGCCGACTTGATCTACCAATACGGCGAAGAGCGGGACTCGCGCAAGATTGCTCGAGCGATTGTCAAAGCAAGACCGCTCCACACGACCCGCGAATTGGTCACCGCCATTGAATCAGTTTCTCCCCGAAGAGGGGATCGCATCCATCCAGCGACAAGGACGTTCCAGGCGCTTCGGATCGCGGTGAATGAGGAACTCACTTCCATTAAAGAAGTCCTTCCTCAAGCGGTAGCAGCCTTACGGCCCGCAGGCAGGCTCGCGGTGATTTCCTTCCACTCGCTGGAAGACCGTATCGTAAAGGATTTCGTCCGCGAACAAAGTCGGGATCTGGTCAATCCACCCTATGAACGGATCTATGAGGAAGAACGTAAAGCAACGCTGAAAGAGGTTAATCGAAAGCCAATACAACCCTCGGATGACGAAATAAAAAGCAATCCGAGAGCGCGCAGTGCGAAACTTCGCATTGTAGAGAAAACGTAAGGGCGAGGTCATCTCGTCCCTCCACGACCAAATCGCCCAAATTAAAAGGTCGTTATGCAAGGACAGGCAACTCAAATTATTCATGCTTACAGACAGGCTCCCTGGCGTGTTCAACGCCAGTGGATTGGCGCGTTCCTGCTCGCCGTGATCGGCGTGGCGATGGTCGCAGCGCTTTATTTGGATGTAACCGCGCGTGCTGCAGTAGCGGGCCGCGAGATCCAGGAAATGCGCAAGGAAATCACAACCATCCAGCGCGAAAATGCGGACCTGGAGACTCAACTCGCGGACCTGACAGCCACGGCTGTGATGGAGAAGCGCGCAGTCGAGCTGGGTTATCGGCCCGTCCAGCCCGGTGAATTAGATTATGTGGCTGTGCCCGGTTTTGTCCTCCCTGAGCCTGCCATTTTGCTGGCAGCGGACGATGCGGTTTCAAGCGTGCAAAACCTGCCCGCGGAATATACACAATCCCTGCTTGAATGGTTCGAAGATCGTGTCAAGCTCGGAGGGCTGCGCTAACCATGAGACAGCAGTATGCCATCCGCTCCATGATCATCGCTACCGGTCTTGTGCTGGCAGGACTGGCCGTCATTGTACAGATTATCCGCATTCAGACGAGCGATTAGGCAAAAGTATTCCTGTCGCAGGGAGATCGGTACTCGGGTGAGTTCCAGATGTTTTACCCGGAACGCGGCGAAATTTATGATCGCAACGGCCATTTACTGGCAGGCAATCGGACGGTCTATGAAGTGGGTGTAAGCCTGAATGAAATGGAAAGTCCGGATTCATTGGCGAATATTCTAAGTAAATATCTGGGGCTTGGCTATGATGAAGTCCATAAAAAATTAACCGAATCACCCAAGAGCTGGGAATATGTGGTGATTCGGGATTATGTGGGCGTGGAGACTGTAGATGCCCTGCAGAAACTCGTTCAGGATATGAATGAGGCAGATGATTCGCGTTTGAACGGATTGGCTTTCAAGCCACATCTTCAGCGCAGCTACCCTGAAAATGCACTGGCTTCCAACGTGCTCGGGTTTGTCACCCGTGATGGTCGCGGCTATTTTGGCATCGAAGAAAAATACAACGACTTGCTGGCCGGCAACCCGGTGCAGGTTTGGGTGCCCCGTGATCCAAACAAGGCAACTGAAATTCCCAGGGTGCCAAACGGTACAACTCTTGTGCTAACGATCAATCGTGACTTACAAGCCAAGGTCGAATCGATTCTCGATCAGGCGCTTTCTGACTATGGCGCCCTGAATGGCACAATCCTCGTAATGAATCCGCGGGATGGGGATATCCTTGCCATGGCTGCCACCCCGCGCATGGACTTGAACAATTACGGCAATTATTTTTCGTTATACGACAACGGCAGCCAATATAACCGTTCCATTGGCATGGCTTATGAACCTGGTTCGGTTCTCAAAGTTTTAACGATGGCCGCGGCTTTGGATACAGGTACAGTTCGCCCCGAGACAACTTTTATTGATACCGGGGCCATTGAGGTAGGCGGCATTACCATCCAGAACTGGAACCGTGATGCCTGGGGTCAGCAGGATATGGTTGGCTGTTTGCAACATTCACTGAACGTGTGCCTGGCATGGATCTCTTCTCAGATGGGGACTCAGTCGTTTTATAGTTACATGGAACGTTTTGGTTTGGGTCATTCCACAGGGGTGGATCTCTCCGGCGAAGCGACTGGCCGTCTCAAGGTTCCGGGTGACGGAGATTGGTATCCTGTGGATCTGGGTACGAACGCGTTCGGGCAGGGCGTGGCGGTCACTCCACTACAAATGCTGATGGCTGCTTCTTCCATTGCCAATGATGGAAAGATGGTCACGCCGCATGTTTTGTATTCCATGCTACGGGATGGACATCAATACAATGTCCCCTCCCAAGTCGCCGGTTCACCCATTACTACAGAGACAGCTCATACATTGAATCAGATGCTGGCAGCTTCCCTTGAACAGGAATCGTCGCAGGCGTTGTTACCGGGTTATCGCCTTTCAGGGAAAACAGGCACCGCGCAAATTCCAACAGACTATGGCTACGATGCATTTCACACGAACGTATCATTTGTCGGCTGGGGACCGACCGATGATCCACAATTTATGGTGTACGTCTGGCTGGAAAAACCAAGCACCTCCATTTGGGCTTCTGAAACCGCGTCTCCTGTTTTCTCAAAAGTTGCTGAACAAACGGTTATCCTCCTCAATATCCCGCCGGATGCTGTCCGCGGACAACTGGTGACGAAATAAATGCTGACCCTCGCTGATGCACTTGAAGCTCTGACGAATTTTCGTCCCATTGCTACAACGGTCATCACCGAAGCGGTGATCGACTCGCGTCAGGTCATTCCTGGTTCCCTGTTTGTTGCCATTCCCGGCGAAAAAGTAGATGGACACGATTTCATTGCGGAAGCTTTTCGGCGCGGGGCCTCTTTTGCTTTAACCCAGCGGGATGCTGTTGCGGATGGCTCTTTTCGGACCCTTGACCTGCGTGCCGTTTTATCGATTGATACGCTTCCCCGGGAAGATTTTCTGCCACCGATGTGCCTGCGAGTGGAAAACACGGTGACCGCCCTTCAACAGATCGCGCGTTACTGGCGCCGTAAACTGGATTTACGGGTGATCGGAATCACAGGTAGTGTCGGCAAATCTACAACCAAGGAAATGGTCTCTGAGGTTCTCAGCACGCGCTATCGAACGTTGAAAAGCCCTGGCAACCTCAACAACGAAATTGGCCTGCCGCTGACCGTGCTGCGATTAAGCGCGGGCCATCAACGCGCTGTTTTTGAAATGGGATTTTATATCCCGGGCGAGATTGCGTTCCTGTGTGATATTGCCCTGCCGCAAATCGGTGTGGTAACGAATATTGGTACAGTTCACGCGGAACGAGCCGGTTCGCAGGAAGCCATCGCACGGGGCAAAGCGGAATTGGTTCAGGCCTTGCCTCCTGCTCCTGAGGGGGTGGCAATTTTGAACTTCGATGATCCATGGGTCCGCCAAATGGAGGAGAAAACCAAAGCGCGTGTCTTCTTCTATGGCCTGTCTCGTGAAGCCAATCTCTGGGCAGACAATGTGGTGGGTCTTGGCCTGGATGGGATCCGCTTTCGCCTGCATTATCAGGGCGAGACATTGCATGTGCGCATTCCATTGATTGGTCGACATTCTGTTCATACGGCTTTGCGGGCCGCTGCAGTTGGACTCGTGGAAGGCATGAACTGGCAGGAAATTTTGGAAGGCTTGAACCAGGGTCATACGCAATTGCGTCTTGCAGCCGTCCGCAGTCAAACAGGTGCGCTATTGCTTGACGATACCTATAATGCTTCGCCTGAATCGATGCTGGCCGCGCTCAACCTGCTCGACGAGTTGGAGGGCCGCAAGGTGGCTGTACTGGGCGATATGCTTGAGCTTGGTCCTTATGAACGCGGCGGACACGAGATGGTGGGTCTGCGCGCCGCACAAGTGGTAAATGTTCTACTCACATTAGGCGAACGCGCTCACATGATCGCCGAGGCTGCACGCCGGGCCGGTATGAAAAAATCGCTGGTCATAGAGTTCAATGAATTTGAACTTCTTATGGATTGGTTGAGGGTCAACCTCACAAAAGATGATGCTGTACTGATCAAAGGCTCTCATGGACTTCATATGGATCGTATCACTTCGCTGCTGGAGGTGCGTTCATGAATAAGACCGCCTTTGTATTGAGCCTGGCCATGCTGTCTTTTGTGATGACCGTGATCTGGGGACAACCGTTGTTACGAATTCTCCGCCATTTTCGGATTGGCAAATTGATCCGTGTGGATGAGCCCGGCCATCACAATGTGAAGATGGGTACGCCTACCATGGGAGGCGTGCTTTTCATTCTGCCAGTCCTTTTGTTAACAAGCTTGTTGAACGCGGCTGTGTTCATTGGGCTTGAAGTGATCGGTCGTTCGGTTCTTGTCCCATTGATTGTTCTGGTTGGATATGCCGCGCTCGGCGCGTTGGATGACTGGGAGGGCATTCGCGGCAAACGGCGTGGGGAAGGGATGCGTGCCCGTACGAAATTTCTGGCGCAGGTTTTACTGGCTGTGGGCACTGCCTTCGTTTTGAAATATTTGCTTAAAGTCCCTGAGATGCACTTGCCAGGGTTTAATGACGATATTGGCCTCGGTTTCTGGTACATCCCGATTGCAGCTTTTATTATTGTAAGTGAATCGAATGCCATCAACTTTACAGACGGGTTGGATGGCCTGGCTGGTCTGATCTCAGCTACTGCCTTTGCCGCGTTTGGCGGCATTGCTCTGATGCAGCATCAGGAATATTTAGCCCGTTTTTGCTTCACAGTCGTAGGCGCGATCTTTGGCTTTCTATGGTTCAACGTTCATCCAGCGGAATTATTCATGGGCGACACAGGCTCGCTGGCTCTCGGTGCGACACTGGCAGTTGTAGCGCTGATGACCGGCCAGTGGCCCTTACTCCTAGTTATTGCAATTATCCCTCTCAGCGAAGCATTAAGCGTTGTCATTCAAGTTACTTATTTTAAATTGACGAAAGGCAAACGTTTCTTCAAAATGGCTCCCATCCATTTGCACTTTGAATTACTGGGTTGGAGCGAAACCCAGGTCGTACAGCGTTTTTGGCTGATTGGTTTGCTGGCTGCCATGGTAGGCATAGGATTGGCACTGGCTTAATCCATACTATGAAAACGAACTGGACCGGAACACGTGTTTTGATATTAGGAGCCGCTCGACAAGGCCTGGCTCTGGCGCGCTGGCTCTCGCTGCATGGCGCGCGTGCGACCTTGAGCGATATGCGCAGTGAAGACGAATTACGCGTGGCGCGCGAATCACTTGCCGAATACCATATTGGTTGGGCGCTCGGTGGTCATCCGCTTGAATTGCTGGATACAACTGATGTACTTTGTCTCTCTGGAGGAATTCCGCTCACGCTGCCAATCGTGGCCGAAGCTGTGAAACGAGGCATTCCCCTCTCGAACGATTCACAGATCTTCATGGAAGTGGTTCCCTGCAAGACGATTGGCATTACTGGTTCAGCAGGGAAAACGACCACAACGACATTAGTCGGGCGAATGGCAAAAAATGCCTATGGCGACAAAGCTTATATTGGTGGCAATATCGGTGACCCACTGATCAATTATGTGGACAGTATGAAAGCCAATGACATTGCCATTTTGGAAATGTCATCCTTTCAATTGGACCAGATGACGGTCTCTCCGACTGTCGCTGCAATTCTAAATATTACGCCGAATCATTTGGATCGTCACGGCACGATGGAAGCGTATACGGCTGCCAAGGCGCGCATCCTGGAATTTCAAAGCAAAGAAGATATTGCTGTTCTCGGTCGTGATGACAAGGGCGCGTGGAGTTTACGAAACAAGGTGCGCGGTAAGTTATACACATTTAGCTTGGGTGAGCTGGAAGAAGG
>DATFQC010000054.1:0-4559 GCA_035264425.1 Anaerolineales bacterium | reverse complement strand
GACAATTTGCCGACGTGGTTTTGTGTTGTCAGATCAAGGAAGCTTGAACTGTGGAGTGCTAGAAATGCAAATTCAATACCGGCAAGAAACAAAAATCTCCCGTCTCATATTTTTCGAGGGAATATGGGCTGGTCGAACATTCGTATCTCATTTTGAGGTTTCAAAATAATTCTTCGCTTTAGTTAAAGCCCCTATTTTAGTGATGATCCTTCTCAGTATGGCCTTCGTGACTTCACAATTGCTTCACAATCTTTGACTACTATTGTTATACCTGAACCGAAAACAGATTTACTCTCGTAGCAAATTAGGTTTTCCGAATTTTGGCTTCTAGGATAAGGAGATGAAGAAATGGATTTACATTTAAAGGACGCTACCGTATTTGTCACGGGGAGTTCTGCCGGTATTGGTCAAGCAACCGCAATCGCCTATGGAGCAGAAGGTGCCCGCGTGGCTGTGACCTATTATAAAAATCGTCAGGGCGCCGAAGAAACCGCCAAGGAGGTTCAAGATCGTGGTGGACAAGCTCTCATAGTGCATTATGACCTGGCTGATCCGGATTCAATACGCTCCAGTATTGAGCAAATCCAGAAAGAATGGGGAACACTAAATGTGTTGGTCAATAACGCGGCGCCGATGGATGTGGCTGGCCCGACGGGACAATTATTTGAAGACGTGCCAATCCAGAATTGGGAATCGATGATCCGCCGAACCCTGGAAGGCGCTGCATTGACCATTCAATGTGCTTTACCCTTAATGCGGAAAAGCGGCTGGGGCCGCATCCTGAACATCTCTTCAGATGGAACGGATGGTTGGCCAGGATTAGGCCCTTATGCCACCGCCAAGTCAGGGCTACATGGCCTGACCCGTACATTGGCTGCGGAGCTTGGTCCTGCTAACATTGTGAGCAACGTTGTTATGCCCGGCGCAGTAATGACCGAACGTACTGCCAAGAACATTCCAGCGGAGCAGAAGGAGCAGATCAGACAGCACATGCCAACCCGCCAACTGATCACGCCCGAGGACGTGGCCGCGGTGATCGTCTTTCTGGGATCACCAATGAACAAACAGATCATTGGCGAAATCATCCGCGTGACTGGAGGACGTTGATTGAAGTGTAGATTGCCGTTTTATGGCTATTTCCAGCTGTCCGGCCACAATTTAACCCTTTTCTAACGCCGCATTGACAATTTGCCAGGCCGGTTTTGTCTTATAATACGAACCTAATGATGCGCTGGCTCCCATACGCACTGGCTTGCTCCATTTTTCTTGCAGCCGCCGATTTCTTTATCAAACTTGCTACAAACAAAATCGCATCAAGTATGGGGATGTTCCTTTACGGTGCAACCACTTTTACGGTTGGTTTGATCTGGGTTAGTTATCTGAAAGTCACCGGCCAGTCCTTGCTCATCACCCAGCTTGGCTTCCTGTACGCCATCGCTGCGGGAGTAGCATTTAGTGGCGTGACCATTCTGCTCTATCTCACCTTCGCGCAGATCAGTGTCTCCCTGGGTTCACCAACCATTCGCGTGATGGGCATTGTCATAGCCAGTTTGTTCGGCATCTTACTTCTGCACGAGCCTTTTACCTGGCGTTATGGGCTGGGATTGGTCTTAACTATTGCAGGGGTCACTTTGATCGTCCTTCGCTAATAAAGAAAAGGAAATCCTATCAAATTAACACTCTTCTAACGCCGCATTGACGATTTGCCGACGCGGTTTTGTTATAATCACCCCTGTCACTAGGCCCCGAAGGTCTTTTCGACCTTTGGGGTTTCTGTTTTGAAAAGGAAAATTCCCTATGATGCGATTTGACAGGTTTACAGAAAGAGCACAAGAGGCCGCCCAGCGCGCGGCAGAAATTATCCAGCGCTACGGCCATAACCAGATCGATACGGAACACATCCTTCTGGCGCTGATCGAACAGCCAGGTGGTGTGATCCCCCAAATTTTGGAAAAACTAAGCGTCAGCGCTGAAGCGCTGACCGAGCGTCTCGACGCCACTTTACGCGCCAGCCCGAAAGCCAATATTTTTGGCGGGGGTGCAGGTCAGATTTTCATCACCCCGCGTGTGAAGCGCATTATTGACCTTGCCAATGAGGAAGCCAACCGCCTCAAGGATGAGTACATCTCTACCGAACATATCTTCCTCGCCATCCTTACCGAGCGCAACACGCCCGCAGCCCGCATTTTGGAGTCGGCCGGCCTGACGCGTGACCGCGTCTATACCGCTATCCAGGATCTGCGGGGCGGACAACGGGTTACAGACCCCCAGGCCGAATCCCGTTACCGGACGCTGGAGAAATACTCGCGCGACCTCACCCAACTGGCGCGCGAAGGCAAGCTCGATCCCGTGATCGGACGCGATAACGAAATCCTGCGCCTGATCCAGATCCTTTCCCGCCGTACCAAGAATAACCCGGTCCTTATCGGTGAGGCAGGCGTTGGAAAGACGGCGATCGCCGAAGGTCTAGCGCAGAAGATCGCAAACAATGACGTGCCCGAAATTCTTACGGGAAAGCGCGTGGTGCAACTAGATTTGGGCGCGATGATCGCAGGCTCACGCTTCCGGGGTGAGTTTGAAGAACGATTGAAAGCCATTATGGAAGAAGTTCAGCGCTCGCAGGGTGATATCATCCTGATGATTGACGAGTTGCATACGGTTGTCGGTGCAGGTGCTGCGCAGGGCGCAATGGATGCGTCCAACATGCTCAAGCCGGCGCTGGCACGTGGGGAACTGCAATGTATCGGCGCCACAACCCTGGATGAATTCCATAAGTACATCGAAAAAGACGCGGCGCTCGAGCGACGCTTCGCACCCATCTATGTGGAAGAACCTACGGTGGACGACACGATCAAGATGCTCTATGGTTTGCGTGACCGCTATGAAGCCCATCACAAAGTCCGCTTTGCTGATGAGGCGCTGGTCGCTGCAGCTCGTTTGGCTGACCGCTATGTCACCGACCGTCGTCTGCCTGATAAGGCCATTGACTTAATGGATGAAGCGGCTGCGAAATTGCGTGTGGCACTTTATTCGATGCCACCCGATCTCAAGGCGATGAAAGGCGATATCGATAAGCTGCATGCGGAAGAAGAACAGTCCGGTTTGAACCGTGATTACGAACGCGCCGCACAGAAGAAATCGGAACGACTACGCCTCGAAGAGGAATATCACGAGAAGCGCGACAAATGGGAAGCGGAACACAAGCTGGATGAAGTGGTGGATGTAGATGACATTGCTGGGGTTGTCCATCAATGGACAGGCATTCCCCTCACCCAGATGATGGAATCAGAAGCCGAAAAACTTCTCCATATGGAAGCTCGTTTGCATGAGCGGATCATTGGTCAGGAAGAAGCGATTCACGCCATCTCCGACGCCATCCGCCGCGCACGCTCCGGCTTGAAGGATCCGTCACGTCCGATCGGTTCGTTCATTTTTATCGGTCCGTCGGGTGTAGGTAAAACGGAATTAGCCAAGGCGCTCGCCTGGTTCATGTTCGACGATGAAGAAGCATTGGTGCGCATTGACATGTCTGAGTATCGCGAACAGCATACGGTAAGTCGACTCTTCGGAGCCCCTCCAGGCTATGTGGGCTATGAGGAAGGTGGCCAACTAACGGAAGCTGTCCGAAGGCGCCCGTATCGAGTCGTCCTGTTCGATGAGATCGAGAAGGCCCATCCCGAAGTTTGGAACGCATTGCTCCAAATCCTGGACGATGGTCGCCTGACGGATGGACAGGGCAACATCGTTGATTTCCGTAATACAGTTCTGATCATGACCTCAAACCTGGGCACCGAATATGTGAGAAAGGGAGGCGCTCTGGGCTTCCTCCAGCCAAAGGCCTCGAGCGAGGAACGTGAATCACACGACAAGATCGAAAAGGCACTTAAGGGCGCGTTCCGTCCTGAGTTCATCAACCGGGTCGATGAGATCATCATGTTCTCACCGCTGACCATTGAGCAAATGGAAGAGATTGTTGTCCTGCAGATGAAGGAAGTACAGGACCGCTTGAACGAATACAACATCACCGTTGAATTGAGCGATGCCGCACGTAAATGGCTGGCCAAGGAAGGTTATGATCCTGCCTTTGGTGCTCGTCCGCTGCGCAGGGCGATCCAGAAATATGTGGAGAGTCCGCTGTCGGTGGAATTGTTGAGCGGCAAATATAAGGACGGTGCCACCGTCCAGGTGGAGGTGGACGAAGAGAATAATAAGATCATCTTCCACAAATCCGAACCAATCAAGAAAAAGAGCAGACAGCACGCAGACGCCTAAACGTTAAGAGAAAGCAGGTCACGCCTCAACGTGACCTGCTTTTTTGTTAATCCGCTATTTATGCAATCAGGGTAAGATGCATAGCCTTAAAGGAGAGACATTTCATGCAACCAAATCCCAACCCATCTTCATCTCTGCCAAAGATCATCGGCATCATTGTCGCAATTCTTGTATGTTGTTCCTGTATTGCAATCGCAGTCGCAGGGGCGTTTTTTTATCGAGCTTATCAGAATACGCCTTTGATTCCCTCATTCGAAAATACAGCGGCACCCGCGCCCACAGTGGAG
>DATFQC010000053.1:0-13044 GCA_035264425.1 Anaerolineales bacterium | reverse complement strand
TTTGACTCACATCTTGTTGACCCACGCGCATATTGATCACTTTGGCGGACTTTCCAAACTGCGGCCAATCACGGGTGCGAGGATCGGAGTTCACGAATTAGATGTGCAGACGGTTGCACATCATGAAGCAAGCCTGGCATTGCTCGGGCGTCGCCTCGCTTCTTTCCTTGCCGAAACAGGCCTGTCAGAAGAAACGCGCTCTCAAATCCTCAGCATCCACCATTTTACAAAGGCCATCTATCAGTCAGTACCCGTTGATTTTACCTACGAATCCAGTGACATGCGGCTGGGCCCGTTCGAATTCATCCACTTGCCTGGGCATTGTCCCGGTCACGTGGCGATTCGTCTGGACGATGTCATTTTCTGTGGTGACATGGTTGTTGAGGGGGTCACTCCGCATCTCTCGCCTGCATCGATCGAGTCCCATGATGGACTTGATCTTTACCTTGAATCTCTGGTGCGTCTTCAAACGTGGGCAAAAGACGCACAGCTTATCCTGAACGGTCACGATGAGGTGATTACAAATTTACCTGTCCACATTGAATCAACAAAGCAAAATATCCTGCGTCGCATGAACAAAGCAATTGGCCTACTTCAGGAACCACTTACGATCGAAGAAGTTTGCAAAGGAGTCTACGGGGAAATGAATGGTTATAACCAATACCTCGTGATTGAAAAGACCGGGGCTTATGTTGAATATTTTTACGAGCATGGCATGATCGAGATCGCCAATACCGAAGAATTGGAACGAGGGTTGCCGGCGCGTTATCAGCGTTTGAGAGAGATTCCTGTTTCTGAAATCCTCCCCAAGGAGAGAAATTATGTATTCATTTGATCCAACAGAAGAACAGCAAATGCTGATCGAAGCGGTGGAAAAATTTGCTGTTAACGATCTACGCCCAATCGCACATGCAGCCGAGGAAAGTAGCGAATTGCCGAAAAAACTTGTCAATAAAGGCTGGGAGCTGGGATTATTGCAAGCTTCCGTTCCCGAAGCCTATGGCGGCTTTGGCGAGCGAAGTGCAGTCACAGGTGTATTGGCTGTCGAAGAGATGGCGTTTGGCGATTTGACTGCTACGCTTGCTGTGCTAGTCCCATCGCTTTTTGCGACGCCCATCCTTCTGGCGGGAAGTGAAGAACAGAAACAAACCTATTTACCCCAGGTGATCAAAGGTGAATGGGGGCCGTACACAGCGGCGCTCATCGAATATGCATTCGACTTCGATCCGAATGCACTCAAGACCACTGCGATACGCGAGGGAGAGGCATATGTTCTTAGCGGTGAGAAGGTGTTTGTTCCCTATGCCAGAGATGCGGAAGTTATTCTTGTGTATGCTGATCTTAACGGACAGACTCAAGGTTTCATTGTTCCAAAAAATTCTCCAGGATTAACCGTCAGCGATGAACGTGAAAAACTGATGAGCCTGAACGCGCTCCCCTTCTATCGAGTCACACTGGACTCGGTCAACGTTCCCGCGTCGAATCGGCTGGGGGGGCCTTCCGGTCATGACTTTGAGCCGATTCTCGCTTCCATGCGCGTTGCCACCGCCGCGGCGGCTCTCGGAGTGGCAAAAGCCGCGTTCGAATACAGCATGAGTTATGCCAAAGAACGCGAGGCTTTCGGGGTTAAGATCGCACAGAAACAAGCTATTGCCTTCATGCTCGCGGAAATGCGGACTGAGATTGAGGCGATGCGTTTACTAACCTGGGAAGCTGCCTGGAAGTTAGATCATGGGAAAGGGGACGCGTTCAAAGAAGCCTATCTCGCCGTTACAGGTGCAGCCGATATGGCGATGGTGGTCACTGACCGAGCCGTCCAAATCCTCGGTGGGCACGGATATATCCGCGAGCATCCGGTTGAGATGTGGATGAGGAATGGCCGCGGCTTTGCCATGTTTACCGGGCTTGCCATTGTATAGTGGGAAGGAACAATAGAATGTCAATCGAATTTGAATCCCCGAAGTCAATCTTACAGATGCAATTCATGTTGAAAACCGTCGCGGATGAAATGATGCGTCCGCGTTCACGCTACTTTGATGAACATGAACACGAGATCCCCTGGGATTACATTGAGTTCATGCACATGGCGATGAAAGCCGCGGGAGGAGCCAGTCTTGCTCCGCGTGGGAATGGCAAGAAGAATGAAGAGCAGGAAAAACGCCCTCCTATTGAATATCAGATGATCGCAGCTCAGATCGAGGCATTGTGCTGGGGAGATGTGGGAATGTATCACTGCCTACCCGGTGGCGGGTTGGGCGCAGCGGCGGTTTTCGCGGCAGGGACGTCAGAGCAAAAGGCAAAATTCTTGGCGCGGTTCAATGATGAAAAACCAACCTTCGCAGCGATGAGCATCACAGAAGCGGGCGCAGGATCAGACAACTCCGCTATTCGCACCCGAGCGATGTTGGATGAAAGTACTAATGAATGGATCCTCAACGGTGAAAAGATCTTTGTTACAGGTGGCGATAAATCCTTCACGGAATATGAAAAACTTGGGAAGGGATTCATCGTCGTTTGGGCGACAATTGATCCCAGCGCCGGACGCGCTGGAATGCGAGCCTTTGTTGTGGAAAGTGGAACCCCTGGGGTAAAAATTTCTAGGCTTGAACATAAGATGGGAATTAGAGCCAGCGACACCGCTGCCATTTCCCTTGTCGAGGCACGCGTACCGTTCGATCATATTTTAGGCAGCGCAACCGTCGAGAAAACAACATCCGGCTTTAAAGGAGCGATGGCAACATTTGACGCCACCCGGCCTCTGGTTGCGGCTTCTGGTGTTGGCGTGGCACGGGCCGCGCTCGAATTTTTGACTGAGAAACTGTCTGAGAACGGAGTCCAAATCCGTTACGGTTTGCCGCGCCAAAAGCTAACGTCCATTGAACGCGATGTGATCGACATGGAGATTATGCTCAAGTCCGCCTGGCTGATGGTGATCAAGGCGGTCTGGATGGCCGATAACAAGAAATCAAACGCGTTGGAGGCTTCGATGAGTAAAGTGAAGGCCGGCGACGTATGTACAAAGATCACACAAAAAGTTGTGGAGATCCTGGGACCACTCGGCTACAGCCGAGAGTTTCTGGCTGAGAAATGGTTCCGTGACGCGAAGATCACTGATATCTATGAAGGTACGGGACAGATCAATCGCCTGGTCGTCGCGCGGCAGATATTGGGATATAGTGGCAAAGAATTAAGGTAAATATTCGGTGGTTGAGTCGAGTGAGTGAGCGAAGCGTATCTTCCTGCTCGACCATCGAGGAGAGCATGAAATTATGAAATATCACATACGTAAAGCAGTGGTGATCGGCTCTGGGACCATGGGCGCGGCGATTGCGACACATCTGGCAAATGCGGGCGTATCAGTGACATTGCTCGACATCCTTCCAACAGATGCCCCGGCCGATGATAAGACCGCCCGCAATAAGATTGTCAATGAAGGCTGGGAGCGTTGCCTAAAAGCAAAACCTGCGAATCTAATGTCCTCGGATTTGAAGACGTTCGTTAGGCTTGGTAACCTTGAAGATGACTTTGCTGCGGTCGCCGAGGCAGACTGGATCTGCGAAGCGATCGTGGAAAATCTAAAGATTAAACAGGACTTGATGGCTCGCATTGATGAAGTGCGAAAATCCAACTCGATTGTTTCTACCAACACCTCAGGCATTCCGGTAGCGGCTATTGCCGAGGGACGTTCCAAGGATTTCAAGAAACATTTCCTCGGGACGCATTTCTTTAATCCACCGCGCTATTTGAAATTGCTTGAAATGATCCCGACCCAAGATACCGATAAAGATATTGTTGAGTTCTTTTCATGGTTTGGGGAATATCGTCTGGGTAAGGGAGTTGTCCTGTGCAAGGATACCCCGAACTTTATCGGAAACCGGGTTGCCTTTGGGACGGGCGCGTTTGCCATGGACTTTATCTTGAAGAATGGATACACCGTTGATGAGGTGGATGCGGTCACAGGTCCATTAATTGGCCGACCCAAGACCGCGACGTTCCGTTTGATCGATCTGGTGGGCCTAGACGTCTGGGATCACGTCGGACGAAATCTAGCCCCGTTAATCCCTCATGACAAGCTTGGGCAGGAATATCTCAAAGCCGAAGCACCAGGCAAGTTGATGTCCACGATGCTCGAGCGCCAATGGCTTGGCAATAAGACCAAAGTTGGTTTTTACAGAGAGGTGCGCGGCGAGGATGGGAAAAGAGAGTTTTACTCACTGGATTTGAACACACTAGAACATGTCCCGCCGACCAAGCCGCGCTTTGACTCGGTCAAAGCCGCGAAAGATATTGAGGGGTTGGGCGACAGGCTCAAGGTCCTGTTGGAAGCGGATGACAAGGCCGCGAATCTCATCCAGGCGCTGACGTACCAGGGCTTTCAGTATGCGTCCTCCATCATCCCGGAAGTTGCAGATACCGTGAAACCGATCGACGACGCGGTACGTTGGGGTTTTATGCACGAGGCAGGTCCGTTTGAAATATGGGATATGCTTGGCGTGAATGATACGATGGAGCGCATGCAGGCCGCGGGGTACCCTGCTGCGGAATGGGTCAGCGAGATGCTTGAGGCCGGTATTGACTCCTTCTATCAATACGAGAATGGCGAAAAGGTCGGTGTGTATAATGTGGTTAAAGGCCAATATGAGAAGGTTAAACGACTTGAAGGCAGAATAGTATTAAAGCAACAAAAGATCGTATCTCAGAATTCAGGGGCGTCGATCCACGATCTGGGTAATGGTGTGGCGTGCCTTGAATTTCATACCAAAATGAATGCGCTCGATGAAGACGTTATGAATATGACCGTGGAAGCATTGGACCGACTCGAAACGGATTTCGATGGACTTGTGATTGGCAACGAAGCGGAGAATTTCAGCGCTGGCGCGAATCTTTTCATGATGGTGGTCGGTGCACAACAGGGCATGTGGGACATGCTCAATGCCGCGGTTCGCAAATTGCAGGATATGAACATGCGCATGCGTTATTCGCCGAAACCAATTGTCGTCGCGCCTGCGGGTTTGACGCTTGGCGGTGGGTGTGAAATCACGATGCATGGGTCGCGAGTTGTTGCCGCAGCTGAAACCTATATCGGACTTGTCGAACTGGGTGCGGGAGTCATCCCGGCGGGTGGGGGCACCAAGGAAATGTTACGTCGCATTGTAAACCCTGTCATGCGAGTGGAAAATGCAGAGCCACTGGCAGCGTTGCAACGAGCCTTCCTGCAGATGGGACAGGCAAAGGTTGCCACCAGCGCGGAGGAAGCACGCAGTATGAGCATCCTGACGCCTGCCGACCGTATTGTGTTGAACCGTGATCATCTGCTCACTGAAGCGAAAAAGGAAGTTCTGCACATGGTTGCGGCGGGATTTAAACCTCCTGCGCCTGAACTTATTTATGCTGCAGGTCGTGATGCATTGGCTGCAATCCGCATTGGAGCGTGGATGTTTCAGGAAGGTAAGTACATCACGCCGTACGATCATCACATTGCGGGCAAACTTGCCTATGTGATGTGTGGCGGTGAACTTACTCGTCCGCAGTGGGTGAGCGAGCAGTACATCCTGGATCTTGAGCGCGAAGCGATCTTATCGTTGTTTGGTGAAGAGAAAACGCAAGCGCGTATGTGGAATTTATTACAGACGGGCAAGCCTCTAAGAAATTAGAGACTATTCAACATTTAGTGTCAAGTCTCTGATAGTGAGGAGTAACTATGAAAGATGCGGTAATCGTCTCTGCTGTACGTACCCCGGTCGGCAAAGCCAAGCGTGGAGGACTTGCTACGGTCCGGCCCGACGAGATGGCTGCTACTGTTATCCAGGAATTAGTCAAGCGGACACCGAATCTTGACCCCGCGCAGATCGAAGATGTAGTCATTGGATGTGCATTCCCGGAGGGTGAACAAGGACTTAACATGGCACGTATGATTGCCCTGCGTGCTGGTTTGCCAGATTCCGTTCCTGCGGAAACCATCAACCGTTACTGCGCCTCTGGTGTACAGTCTATTGCGCATGTAGCCTATGCAATTCAATCAGGTCAGATCGAAACCGGTATCGCCGGCGGAGCCGAGTCGATGACGATGGTGCCCATGGCCGGATATAAGTTTTCACCGAATCCATACTTCGCTCAGGACCTCCCACACTATTACACCAATATGGGGCTTACTGCTGAAAATGTCTCTGAGAAGTATGGCATCAGCCGCGAAGATCAGGATGAGTTTTCATTGAAGAGTCATCAGAAAGCTGCGCAAGCCGTGAATTCTGGGCTATTTGATCCAGAACTAGTTTCCATAGATGTTGAAATCACAGAGTTGAATGGTGGGCAGAAGCCGGTCAAAAAAAGTTTCACAGTGAAACGCGACGAAGGTCCGCGCGATGATACCAATAGGGATGCACTATCTAAACTCAAGCCTGCCTTCAAGGAAGGGGGGGTTGTAACAGCAGGTAATTCCTCACAAATGTCTGATGGCGCGGCAGGAGTTGTGGTGATGTCTGCTGAACGAGCCGCGCAGCTGGGACTTACTCCGCTGGCGCGCTTCGTTTCGTTTGCAGTTGGTGGCGTTCCGCCTGAATTAATGGGAATTGGTCCCATTGTTGCCATCCCCAAGGCATTGAATATTGCCGGATTAAAATTAGGCGATGTCGATTTGATAGAATTGAATGAAGCCTTTGCTGCCCAGTCCTTGGCGGTGATTCGTACCTTGGAAATGGATGAGAGCAAAGTCAACATCAATGGTGGCGCGATCGCCCTGGGTCACCCGTTGGGCTGCACAGGTTCAAAGCTTACAACCCAGCTTATTTATGAAATGGGTCGTCGCAAATCGAAATATGGAATGGTCACCATGTGTATCGGTGGCGGCATGGGTGCCGCGGCGATCTTTGAGAATTTACAAAATTAAATGCAGGGCTACCCGTCCTGATCATTGATGATGGATTCAGCGACCCTGATGGGATGGCCGCGACCAGATAATCAAAAGGAGAAAAAGAAATGTCCCTTACAGTAGCAGAACTGATGGAAAAGATGCCCGGCGCGTTCATCCCGGAAAAGGCCCAGGGCGTGGACTCGGTCATTCAATTTAATTTTACTGGCGCAGAGCCTGGTGAATGGGTTGCGGCGATTAAGGATGGAAAGGTTGATGTTGCCCGTGGAGCAAATCCCTCGCCTACTATGACGCTGACTGCCGACTCACAGGATTACGTCAAGATCTTCACGGGTGAACTCGATGGGATGCAGGCCTTCATGCAGGGCAAGATCAAACTGGCGGGAGACTTGAACCTGGCGATGAAGCTGATGCAGATGTTCAAGATTAAATAACTATCGGCGCGTGTAGTCGAAGTCCATTCGCGATTAAAAAGAGACGCCTTCAGAATAATGGCGTCTCTTGATTTATTGAAGTTGCCTACATAAATAACGCAATGACTGAATAAATAGCGTACGTGATTAAGCATATCGACGTAAGCGCAAAAATAGTTGTGAGGATACCTGCAGTTTTGGAACGTATCCAACCCGCCATGCCAATACCACCGACGAAAACATAAATCGCGCCAAATAAAATCAACAACGCGCCGATGTTAAGATTATCTAATTCGCCAGGAACTCTGGCAAGTTCGGCAGTGGCAGAGAGCGACAGTACGGAGACGATAAGCGAATATAAGAACATTACGGACGCAGCGGAAAAGACAACAATTCCCGCTGTCGCTAATTTTCCTCCACTGCTGGTCGTAAGCAGCTGGACGACGGCTGCCAGGGAAAAACCTGCCATAATCCCTGCGAGTCCGGCTAAGGCAGCTGTCTCTGCCAGATAATTATCCACGGTCATTTTTCTCCCTGTATGGTCACGTCAAAGTATTCTTTTAATAAAATATAGTATTCATCTCTGCTTTGGACCGAGCTGGTCGAGCGCTGACCGTCCTTTGTCACGATAAGGCGTCCATCTTCAAGTGAAACGCGACCGTCCGGTGTAGCCCTGCTGATGATACTTCCACGGGTGAAGCTTGATTCAGGCGATGTCTGGTGATAAGAACAGGTGGATTCATAGTCACTTGGAAATTTACGGGGTTGAGGATCAAAGAAATATTGACGTTCCCATGAGCCATCGTAATTTTTCTGCCATGTGATGTATCCATCAATGCTTTGTTCAATCCGGTAGGAGCGCAGACCTTGCTTTTGTTCGCCGCGTTTTTCGAAATTCAAGGGAAGAGTGAATGAATCGCCGAAACCCACATCTGCCAGCCAGCGTATATTCTCATTTTGGGGCCGGACCAGCAAGGCCAGATGATCGAAATCGATCCCTAATTCTCCTTCCTGGTTATAAACTCGCGCATTCAGATAAGTCACATCGAAGCCGATTTCCTTCAAAAGCCATGCAAACAGTCCGTTCAGCTCGTAGCAAAAACCGCCCCGTTTCTGAACGATGATTTTGTTCCAGAGCGCCTCTCCGGTCAGGAGGATCGGTCTTTTTAATTCAATATCAAGGTTTTCAAACGGAACATTCTGTATATGGGCAAGGTGTAACCCTTGCAGGGTTTGGGCGTCTGGTTTTACAGGCTTGAAGTACTGTATTCGTGCAAGATACGTTTGAACATCCATCAACAGATTATAACTTGCGAACAGATTGCATAATTTCGGGTTATCGAATTATCAAAGTAAAATGCACAATAGTATCCGAATCCAGGCCATTATCAGACGAAGGATAGAATTGAGGCTTTAATGTTTAGGGAGTCCATCATGGTTAAGAGTCCATCTGATAGCTATGCAATTCAGCGACACTTTAAGGATGTCAACACCTTATTGATGAATGTTGTTGATAGCCTTTCACGCTCTGGTAACCCCCTGGTTTCGACCACCATTCAGGATATTACGCGTATTTCACAGTCGCTTTTGCTCCTGGAACAGAGTGTGGGCGATCAGATGAAGCTGAAGCAGAGTCAGCTTCGGGCGTTGATGAGCGTTGGGCAGGCAATCAATTCGTCCCTAGGGTTGAGGCGGGTCCTTGAGGAAGTCATGGACTCTCTCATCTCATTGATGCACGCCGAACGCGGCTTCCTAATGCTACGTGAATCTAATGGGGAATTTGCTGTACAGATTGCGCGTGGCATTGCTCACATTAATCTGGATGAAGAGGCTTTTAAAGTCAGTAAAACCGTTGTGCGCAAAGTGGTGGACTCAGGTGCGCCCGTGCTGACTACCAATGCGCAAGCAGACCCGCGCTTTGATGCTCAGATGAGTGTTGCCGCCTACCAGCTTCGATCCATTCTTTGTGTTCCCTTAAAACTGAAGGATGACCTCATTGGTGTGCTTTACGTGGATAACCGCGCTCATGCCGGTATTTTTAAGGAAAATGATCTGGAGTTGATCTCCGGATTTGCTGACCAGGCTGCCGTGGCAATTGACAGCGCCCGGCTGTTTGAAGATTTGCAGGAAAGCCACCGTGAACTTGAAAAGGCCTATCAAGCCACGCTGGAAGGCTGGGTACGCGCCCTGGATTTGCGCGACAAAGAGACAGAAGGACATACCCAAAGGGTGACCATCCTCACGGAGCGGTTAGCACGCTCTATGGGCGTAGAAGGAGATGCTCTCGTCAATATTAGGCGCGGCGCTCTTTTGCACGATATTGGCAAAATGGCGATTCCTGACGGGATTCTCCTGAAACCAAGTCAGCTTACAGATGATGAGCGCATACTTATTCAGAAGCATCCGGTCTATGCGTATGAAATGCTTAGTCCAATTGCTTTCTTGGTTCCTGCCATTGATATCCCTTACTGTCATCATGAAAAATGGGATGGGAGCGGGTATCCGCGCGGCTTACGAGGCAAGGACATTCCTTTTGCAGCCCGCATCTTTCCGGTTGTTGATGTATGGGACGCGTTGACCTCCAATCGTCCGTATCGCAGGGCATTGCCCCAGTACGAAGTACGCCAGAGGATCAAAAACGACTCAGGTAAACACTTTGACCCGGTCGTCGTGGACGCGTTTATGGAGATGAAGGATTTATTTGTTTGATTTATTGTAAGGGCCAGTCCAAGACTTACCCTTACGTGTTTTCTTCAGGTGGTTTTACAGCGCGAAATTCGCGGTATAACAACAAATCATAAATAATTTTTAGTCCCCCTGCTAAAAAGAAGGGTGCATTAAATAGCATGGGGATGCTGAAAAGCAATCCTGTTAACGCGGGAGAGACTGATGCACCCACAGAGCGCGCGATCGCCGTCACACCTGAGGCTGCGGATCGCTCATCTGGCGCCACAACCGCCATTGTGTACGATTGACGCGTAGGGACATCCATCTGGGAGATACTGAAACGCAGAAGCAAAATTCCAATCGCCAGCGGCAATGTGGGCATCAACGGCACCAGGATCAATAAAATGTTCGATGGGATATGCGTGAATACCATGGTGTTGATCAGACCGAATTTGTTTGCCAGTCGAATCGCCAGCAATGCGGAGATACCTGCCAGGATATTTGCACCGAAGAAAATAGTGCCCAGCGTTCCCGATTCAACCCCAAAGCGGACATGAAACCAATAAGCGATCAGACTTTGCACAAGCAATGCACCTGCGAACGCATCCATGGCAAAGAGAGAACTCAACTTAAATACCACCGCGCGCGAACGATGTAAGCCCAGCACGCGCTTTGTCTCCTCTTGCGTGGGTTCCGCCTCCACAGATTTTGTCAGGTTGAGAAATAATAATAAAAGCAAAAGCCCGCCCAGGGCATAGCCAATTAACACCACGCGGTAGGACTCGAGTGCTGTCCATTCCTTATTCTGTAGCAGCTGCGCGAGCCAGCCGCCACTCAGAGCACCTGTGGCTGTTGCAAAAGAACCCACCAGGTTATACCAGGCGAAAAATTGTGTGCGGCGTTTGTTGGAGATAAGCTGGGTCAGCCCCGCCTGTTCCACAGACAGGAACGGACCGATCTCATTTCCGCTGGGGCTGATGACACCAATAATGGCTGCAATAATCAATAAGATGAAATTCCGTGTCAGGATGAAGGCGATGCCGGCTCCCGCCATCAGGAGCGCTCCCAGAATCAACGTGCGTTTTCTTCCAAACCGATCCGCGGAGGTGGTCAGCCACAAGGTGATGACCGCGTCACCGAATAGGGTAAGGGTGAATAGCAAACCAATCTTTCCTTCGGAAAGGCCAGCTTCAGAAAGATATAACGCCAACACAACCGACAAAAATCCATAACAGAATAAACGAATGATGCGCGTGGAGAAGAGGATGATGATATTGGAATCTGTTTTCATCGCTTTAAGAATAATGCAGCTACGCTGACAATAAAAGGGATAATCATAGCAATTGCAATCCTTTCTTTAAAAAATATTGAGAAAACATTTGGCAGTGTTCGCCCTGAACTTTCCTTTAACTTAGTCTATTATTGCAGGAAGTGCCAAGCAGCATACCCCATGCCTGTGATGATCGCACTAATCGCCACCCTCGCAACATCTATCCGAAAAAAGGTAATGGCCGCGAAGGCAAGGACGGTGATGAGGACGCTCGATAAACCAACGAGCGCTCCCGGAATGAGATCAAGCGATACCACCAGGATGATACCAACCACGGCCGCGCTGACCCCAGTGAGGAATGCTTGAACAAATCGATTGTTGCGTACTTGTTCGATATAACGCGCTCCCACAATGACAAAAACGAAGGAGGGAAGAAAAACAAAAAAGGTAGCAATGGCTGCGCCCCTAATTCCCCCAGCCAGATATCCAACAAAGGTAGTAAACAGCATGAAGGGTCCGGGCGTCGCTACGCTTAAGGCCACACCATCCAACAATTGTGGTACGGTCAACCAGTGAAACTGATCGACCGCGCCCCGCTGTACAAATACAAGTGAAGCATACGCGCCCCCAAAGCTAAAAAGTCCCGTTTTAAGAAAAACCCAGGCCATTTGAATCCAGCGCTCATTAGCAAGTACCAGCGCACCCGTCAAACTGCCCACCAAAAGCGGTAGTATGCCAAGCGTTCTCTTCAAGGTGGGCAGACCTTCGGCGACGAATAGATTAAGGAACCCAGCAATTAGAAGAACGATGAGAAAGTCAATCTTTAAGACGAGCATCACAACAATAGCCCCTACCAGAATGGCAGCGAGCCACACATTCTTGATCGCGGCTTTGCCGAGCTTAATGATTCCTGCCGCGATGATGCCCAGCACAGCAGGTTTCAAGATATATAATATGTCATTGACTTGTGGCAGGCTGCCGTAGCTAACATACAGATGGCTAAGGACAATCATCACAAGGGCGCCCGGAATAATAAATGTCAGTCCTGCTAGAATTCCCCCAAGAATGCCTTTCTTGAGATAACCCACGTAAATAGCAAGTTGCCGCGCCTCAGGTCCTGGCAGCATATGAGCAAAACCCATGATCTTGACAAAGCGATCTCTCGACAGCCAATGACTGCGCTCTACCATCTTGTTATACATCATGGTAATTTGAGCAACTGGCCCGCCGATGTTAATGAAACCCAGAAGGAGAAAATATAAAAACACCTCGCGAGCGGGAGGCATTTGTTCGTCCTGGTCTGTACTTGAAATCTCCTGCTCATCCATGTTCACTCCTAAAATTATTCGTCAAGATAAACTTGCTGAGATTCGGGCAGGAACGCATATGCCTTGTTATGAGTTGTGTCAAAGCCAAGTGTGGGCGCGCCTTTTTCCGTCGATATTGTATCAATTCGCTGGAAAGAATCGGTTTCAAATAGGTCAATCACGCCCGGATCGTCGACTGCGACGTAAAGGTGCTTCCACGCGGCATTAAAAAGGTGACATCAGACGTACCGCTCAAATCTGCTTCAAGCAGAATTTTTCTGAGAGCTCATCTAGCGCGAGTAGCTTGCCTGCGTCACCTACACTGAAGAGGCGTTTTGTGGCTGGATCGAAACCGTGTTTGATGAATTTCACAGGAACCTCGCGAACTATGTTTTATTTCTTCTCTTTCGCGACATCGAGCCTGCACCAGGCATACAGCGCGTCGTAGACTTCAAACTGATGGGCAAGATTCTCTTTATCCTCAGGAAAACGCAGGCTATATCCGCTTGCAATCGCCTC
>DATFQC010000052.1:0-3814 GCA_035264425.1 Anaerolineales bacterium | reverse complement strand
TGATTATCTTCATAAAATGGAGTGGGGACAGCGATCAAAAACGCGTCTGCCTCTTCAGGGCGCGCAGAAACCACGAGATTACCAGAATCAAGCGCTAATTCAACGGCCGCTCGTAAGCCTGGCTCGTGAATGTGAATATTCCTCTTTTGCAACGTTTCAATTACGTGTGGGTTGGTATCTACGCCGACCACCTTTAATCCATGAGTGGCAAGCGTAGAGGCTGTCGGAAGCCCGATATATCCCAATCCCAAAACGCAAATCTTTTGAAATTTCACTACTACTCCTTACCCCTGGATCATGGCAGGGCGGTGGGGGTTAAATGCCGCGTTATTATAAAGCCTGGATATGGAATTGCTTTCACAACTTTGTTATGATGAAATTCGTATAATAGGGTGAAATCAAAAAAGTGGTCTTGTTGTATAATGAAATGGAGCAGTTATGGACTTCTTACTAGACCCCAACGTTGCTTATCTTATCTTGCTCGGGGCTGTCTTGTTGGCGATGATGTCGCTTGCAACTCCTGGAACAGGACTGCTCGAAATCGGGGCATTGTTCTGTATCCTTCTGGCAGGCTACTCCATCTATCGACTTTCATTTAACTGGTGGGCGTTAATTCTTCTGGGATTGAGCATCATTCCCTTTTTTTATGCCATCCAAAAACCGAAGCGCGAGCTCTATCTGGCTCTTTCCATCCTGCTGTTAATAATTGGATCTGTTTTCATATTTCCGCGTACGGAAAATCAGGCTGTTGTGAATCCGCTGGTTGCAGTGGTAGCCTCTGTACTGGTGGCTGGCTTTTTGTGGCTCGCGGTTCGAAAATCCATGGAAGCCGCTGGTGTAAGACCTGCTCATGACCTGGATGCGTTGATTGGCAAGATTGGAGAGGCTCGGACAAAGGTCGAGGCAGAAGGCAGCGTGCAAGTGGATGGAGAGTTATGGTCGGCACGCAGCGAAAAAACAATTCCCGAAGGTAGCTCTATTCGCGTCATCCGGCGGGATGGGTTTGTTTTGATCGTTGAAAAAAATGGTTGATATCATTTCATGAAAAGGAGTTTGCTATGAGTAATATTCTTGGTCTTGGCGGCGGTGCCTTATGCATTGTTGGCGCGATCCTGGTAGCTGGGTTTATCTTCCTGGCCAATGCCATTCGTATCGTCCCTGAATATCAACGCCTGGTCGTGTTTCGGCTGGGCCGCAGTGTTGGCTCAAAGGGTCCTGGAATTGTTTTTCTCATTCCGGTCATTGACCGGGCTGTGAAAGTGGATCTGCGCGAGCAGGTCCGGGAAGTGCCGCACCAGACTTCCATCACAAAAGATAATGCACCGATCTCCATTGACTTTCTTTGGTATCACAAAGTCCTTGACCCGGCTGAGTCTGTGTTACAGGTTGGTAACTTTGAGGTGGCCGCAGCAGGCATTGCGGCAACTACTTTACGCGCGGTGATCGGTGGAATTCCGCTTGACGATGTTCTCTCAGAACGGGAGCACATTAACAATATGCTTCGTACTCGTCTGGATGAAGTCACTGAGCGCTGGGGGGTGAAAGTGACGAATGTGGAAATCCGCGAGATCATTCCACCACGTGAAGTTCAGGATGCAATGAACCGTCAAATGTCGGCTGAGCGTATCCGCCGTGCCGTAGTGACCGAATCCACGGGTACACGTGAAGCAGCGATCAATGTGGCGGATGGTGAGAAGCAGTCTAATATTTTGCGTGCGGAAGGTCAAAAGCAATCTGCTATTCTGCAGGCAGAAGGTTCTAAGCAAGCGCAATTACTTCAAGCGGAAGGCTTTGCGTCTGCCCTGGAAAAGATTTTCTCTGCTGCCCAGACCATTGACCAGAAGACAATGACGCTCCAATACTTCGAAACGCTCAAGACCATTGGCGCCAGCCCTTCAACAAAGTTCATCTTCCCGATGGAATTTACGAGTCTGCTCGGTAACTTTCTGGGTGGGGACGGAAAAAAGTAAACCGTAAAAAAGCAACCAATGAAAAGTAGAAAGTGGAAGTTGCTCCACTTTCTACTTTTTTTATTGTAAAATCTCATGTTGATGGAAATACAAATTGCAAGTATTCGTGATCTGGGAGCCTTGCATCACCTTGAGCAGGTTTGCTTTGAGAAGGATGCCTGGCCCCTGCTGGATCTGATTGCCGTATTGACGTGGCCTGACGTGATTCGATTGAAAGCCGTGGAGAATGGCGAAATGATCGGATTCGTGGCCGGTGACCCGCGTCGTTCTGAAGGCGCGGGCTGGATTGCCACGATCGCGGTGGATCCGCGCTACCGGCGCCGCGGGATTGGTCATACGCTTATTCAGGCCTGTGAAGAAAGAACAACATTGCCGCGTATGAAGTTGACGGTGCGCATGTCTAATGAGCCCGCGATTTCCCTCTATGAAAAAGAAGGCTATCGATCGGTGGATATCTGGAAGAGATATTATAACGATGGGGAGGATGGCCTGGTCATGGAGAAAAAATTGCACACAGGATGAGCGACGGTCACGTTTGAGGTGAGATATAATCCAAAACAATGCCACATCAACTTCTTCCTCCGCCCGTATGGGTGGATAAACCAAACCTTTTCAACCAAATGATAGGGGACCTCGCTGCGCAACCTCGCGTTGCTGTAGATACAGAGTCAAATAGTTTGCATGCTTATCGTGAACAAGTATGCCTGATTCAATTTTCAACCCCCCAAAAAGATTACGTCATTGATCCACTGGCGCTTGACGATTTAAGTTCGCTTGCTGCGGTCTTCAGCAATCCAAAGATTGAAAAGATTTTTCACGCTGCCGAGTATGATCTGATTTGTTTGCGCCGTGACTTTGGTTTTCAAATTTCCCATCTGTTCGATACGATGCATGCGGCGCGGGTCTTGGGCTATCCATTTGTGGGATTGGATAACCTCCTGGCAGAGAAATTCCATTTTGAAATGGATAAGCGTCACCAAAAAGCCGATTGGGCCGTACGACCGCTTTCGCCTGCCCAGCTTGATTATGCTCGCCTGGACACACATTTTCTGTTTGATCTGCGTGATGTGCTTGAGGGAGAACTAAAAGAGAAAAACCGCCTTCCCATTGCGCTCGAAGATTTTGCGCGCGCCTGTCGTGTAGATGCTCCCAAGGAAAAACTTAACGGAAGTTCATGGAAGCGCTTTAGCACGCGCAAGGATATTTCTGCGCGCGAGCTGACAATTTTGAGTGAACTGTGTGTTTCCCGTGACCAGATTGCTGAACGGATGAATCGCCCGGTCTTCAAAGTGATCTCGGATGCTCTCCTGATTGATATCGCCCGCAACCTGCCTGAAAAAGATGTTGATCTGGCAGGTCTGGGGCTGAGTCCCAAACAAATCCATTTGTGGGGGAGCGAAATTTTGGAGGCGATCAAGCGTGGGACCGTGGCTCCGCTGGTTGAACGGGAACAGGCGAAACGTCCGAGTGATGCAACCATCAGACGTTTGGAAAAGCTGAAAAACTGGAGAAAGAAAGTCGCTCAGGAATTCAGTGTGGAGTCCGATATTATCCTGCCAAAAATCTATTTAAATGGGCTGGCGGAAAACCCGCCGAAGAATCTTACGGATTTGGAATTGAAGATGCAAGATTCACCCACGCGCTTTACCAGGTACGGTGAACAAATTATGAAGCTGTTGGGCGGATAGGATGCGGATCAATTTTCACGGCGCAGCGCACACCGTGACAGGAAGCCAGCACTTGTTGGAGATCAACGGGCACCGACTCCTGTTAGACTGTGGACTGTATCAGGGTCGCCGCAGCGAGACGTACCTGCGAAATCTGAACTTCGCTTATGACCCAGG